>CADBRK010000186.1 GCA_902797065.1 uncultured Ruminococcus sp. | reverse complement strand
GCCTGATGCAGACCCTCGTTGTACCTTCTGCCGTACATAAGACGTCCGGTAAACTCGTCTACGATGATAACCTGATCGTCCTTGACAACATAATTGACGTCACGCTTCATAACCGAATGCGCTTTGATCGCCTGATTTATGTGGTGCTGTATCTCAAGGTTATCGGGGTCCGTAAGATTCTCCAGCCCGAAGAACTTCTCGGCTTTCTTAACGCCGACCTGAGTAAGCGTAGCTGTTCTTGCCTTTTCATCGACAATGTAATCTATGTTGTTTTCTTTGTAGTAATCCTCGTTGTCCTCTTTGGAGTCGATCTCCTCAAAGACCTTCTTTTTAAGGGTACGCGCAAGCTGATCCGCCCTTTGGTACAGCTCGGAAGATTTATCTCCCGGACCCGAAATAATAAGCGGTGTTCTCGCCTCGTCTATGAGGATTGAGTCAACCTCGTCGACAATGGCGTAGTTGTGTCCTCTCTGAACCTTATTCTCTTTGTATACGACCATGTTGTCACGCAGATAGTCAAAGCCCAGCTCGTTGTTTGTGCCGTACGTGATGTCTGCTTCGTATGCACTCTTTCTCTCGTCGGGTTTGAGGTCGTGCACGATAAGTCCGACCGTCAGTCCGAGGAAGCGGTACAGCTTGCCCATCCACTCGGAGTCACGGCGTGCAAGGTAATCGTTTACCGTAACGATATGAACGCCCTTTCCTGTAAGGCCGTTGAGGTACGCGGGCAGCGTTGCCACGAGAGTTTTACCTTCACCTGTCTTCATCTCGCTTATTCTGCCCTGATGAAGCACGATTCCGCCGAGTATCTGAACCGGGAAGTGCTTCATGCCGAGAACTCTCCAAGCTGCCTCACGGCATACGGCAAATGCATCGGGGAGAATATCGTCGGTAGTCTCGCCCTTGCAGAGTCTGTCTTTAAGTATATCGGTTTGTCTTTTTAATTCCTCGTCGCTCATTTCGGCGTAGGTATCTTCAAGTTCAAGCACTTTATTTAGGGTAGGCTTGATTCTTTTGATCTCTTTTTTACTGTAATCACCAAATAAAGCTTTAAGCAAGCCCATTGTTATCACCTCATATCAGTTGTAAAGCAGAAATTTCCATTCTGAATCCATTTTACCACATTCCGAAAGAAAAATCACTACTATTTTTAAGATTTTTAAAAATTATTTCATAAAGGCGGTCAGTCAATCCCGATTTTATGCAATAAAACAAAAACCGCTCTGTAAAAGAGCGGCGATTTGCAAAAATTGCTGTCCGATCAATCGGCAGCGTTGAGCTTCTTGGCAAGAGCAGCTTTGTTACGTGCAGCTTTATTCTTGTGAAGCAGACCCTTAGCGGCAGCCTGGTCGATCTTCTTGATAGCAACCTTAACAGCCTCTGCCTTATCGGCAGCGTTAGAATCAATGGCCATGTTAGCCTTCTTAACAGTTGTCTTCAATGCAGATTTAGCAGCCTTATTCTGAGCTGTCTTGGCAGCGATAACCTTAACGCGCTTCTTTGCTGATTTAATGTTCGGCATTGTAAGCACCTCCTTTAATATATCTCATTCATATAATATGATACCATTAAACGAGAGAAAAATCAAGAGGTTTTATTAAATTATTTACAAACCTGTTAAATTCTGCACAGTGTATGACATTATACGGTTTTTCAAAAAAAAATTATACAAATTTTATTCCGTATTCCGACAATTTCTCTTTAATTTCGGCGTGCTTGCCTCTGCTGAGAGGTATTTCGTCGTAGCTTTCACGCAAAATTATAGAGTATGTCTTGCCGAACTGATTGCTCTTTACATAGCGTATCTTCCTGATAGGAACAATGAAAGACTGATGACAGCGGAAGAAATCATGGGGCTGCAGAATCTCTTCAAGCTGAGTGAGGTTATATTTCGACACAAGAGATTTTTTGCCCTTTGTGTTTATATAGATCTTGCGTCCCTTTTTCTCGATATACAGAATACTGTCTACATCTATTATCTGATACCCGCCCTCGGCGTTTATGCCGATCTTCTTGCTCTTTGATTCGGGTTTTCGTTCTATGGGTATATCCCCAATGGTATTCCGCAGCTTCCTCTGCGCCCTTTCGATTGCCCGCCGCAGTCTGGCTTCATTTATAGGCTTTGTAATAAAGTCCACCGGCTCGAAATCATAGCAGTCGGCGGCAAAATACGCATGCCCTGTACAGAAGATTATCTCGATATTCGGGTACTTCTTATTCACGAACGAAGCGACGTTCATTCCGTTGTTGTACGGCATTTCAATATCGAGTATAAGAAGCTCGGCGTTCAGCTCCGGAAGGCGGCTCATAAGCTCCGGGCTGTTGTCTATATATGCAATTACATTGATCTCGGGGAATTTAGTGAGCATCGCCATCGTCGCGTCTGCGGACAGCTTCTCGTCGTCAACCAGAATAGTTCTGATCGGTTCTATTGCCATAAGACCACCTCCGAAGAAATATTTTTTTCTTTATTATATCACAACAGGCGCATTTGTTTTTCTTTTGAAGAAGTATTACTAAAAGAAAACGGTATCCGCCGTTTTTTTTACGACAGATACCGTGAATGAGCTATGTACAAATTCGCCGTATTTATATGTACGATGTGTTATTAGCCCTTTACACCACCGGCTGTAACACCCTCGACGTAGTAATTCTGCATCTTGAGGAACAGGATAGTAATTGGGATCGCAACGATAACAGATCCCGCAAGGAATTGCTTGAAGTAATTCGTAATGAACTCTCGTTCGGTCATCTTTTGCAGACCGAGCGCGACAGTGTAGTTTTTCTTCTCGTCACCCATGATGATTCTTACAAGGATAAAGTCACACCACGGACCGATGAAAGATGTAAGTATCGTATATACGAGGATCGGCTTAGACATCGGGAGAATGATCTTCCAGAAGATCTGATTCCTTGTTGCGCCGTCGATCGTAGCAGCTTCGTCAAGCGCTCTCGGGATAGTATCAAAGAAGCCCTTCGAGATAGCAAAGCCGAGACCGGCGCCTGCGCTGTAGCAGATAATGAGTGCGGGAAGAGTCTTGATAAGACCCATAGCTTTAAGCAGATAGTAGAGAGCTATCATGGTCATAAAGCCGGGGAACATTCCGAGTACCATACCGATGTTGATGAATGTCTTACGAGATTTAAATCTCAGACGTGAGAAGGTATAGGATACCATAAGGATTGACAATGTCGAGATGATACAGGAGAATACAGCAATTACGAATGTATTGAGGAACCATCTCGGATAATCGAAGGTACTCTTATCCTTAAAGAGCTGAATATAATTATCCAGTGTATAATGCTTCGGGAAAACGTAAGGAACCGTAATACCCGGCTCGGCACGTAACGAGTGAAGAACAAGCCATACAAGAGGACTTACCCAGATTACACCCAGAACGGCAAGTATTACGTAAATTACGATGTCCGAGATCGTTCTGCTTAATTTGTAACTTTTTATCATGAGAATTCCTCCTCATTTCGTGAAGATTTGGACAGGTTGAACGTAATAAGCGACAGGGTTGCGCAGACGATAAACACAAGAATACCAACAGCGGCAGCCGTGTTGTAGTCGTTATTGTCCAGTGTCAACTTGAACAGCCAGGTAACCAGAATGTCGGTCTCGCCCGCCTGATACAGCTTGGAGTCTTTGTTCGGTCCGCCCTTTGTCAACAGGTAGATAACGTTAAAGTTATTGATATTACCTACGAAGGACTGGATAAGATAAGGTGTGGTTACGAAGAGCATATACGGAAGCGTGATCTCAAAGAACTGTACAACGGGCGTTGCACCGTCGATACGAGCGCTTTCGTACAAGTCTTCGGGGATATTCATAAGAATACCGGATGTCTGAAGAATGGTATACGGTACGCCGACCCACATGTTGATTATGATAACCGTGATTCGTGCGGTCAGCTTTGTGCCGTTAAAGAACGAGATCGCAGGTATGTGCAGATAACCCAGAATAACGTTTACAACGCCGTCGTCCTGGAGCATCTGATTCATAAGAAGAAGCGATACAAACTGAGGAACGGCGATCGTGATAACGAAAAGCGTTCTCCAGAGTGTCTTGAGCTTGATACTCTTCTTATTGATCATAAGTGCAAGGATCATACCTACTATGTAGTTTGAGAATGTAGCAAAAATAGCCCATACTATTGTCCACTTTGCAAGTTCTGCGAACGTATAAGCCTTACCTGCGCCGTCGCCCATCTTAAATACTTCGCGGAAAGTATCCAAACCTACCCATGTAAACAGATTTCCGGGAGGATTATGTTGTTTGTTATAGTTTGTGAACGCGATACAGATCATGAACACAAGCGGAAGTATTGTAAATACGGAAATGAGCAGAACAGGGATCGAAAGCATTGTAACATGGAACTTGCTGTCAAAGAGATCCTGAATCTCTTCTTTGAGAGTGAGGTTCTTTTTGCCTGCCTTGATACTCTGCTCGCACTCATATGCAGATTTTGTGTTTGCAACATAAAGCGCGATGAAAACTACCGTGATAAGTATGCTAAGTACGCCGTAGAGCAGTATAAGCATTGAGTTATCACCGTACTGAGGAACCATTCTTCCGGTAACCGGGTCTGGCACCTGAATGGTTTCAACGTCGCCGAGAGTTCCGAACTTTTTGAGATACTGGGAACCGAACGTCGTCATATAGATAAAGTAGAAAATTTCACTTGCGAGGAACAGAAGTCCTTTGCCGACCTGTCCTCTGGTAAAGTTACCAAAGCCCATAATAACATATGACACTTTGGTAGCCATATCGCCGTTGGCGAATCTTGAACCGAAGCCTTTTAAACCTGTGATAAAGCCCGTGATAAGATTTTTAAAGAATTTTCCGATAGCGCGGAAAAATGCACCTATTGCGCCCGGAACACGTGAAAAAAATTCCGAAATCTTATATTTTGCTTTTTCAGCAGGAGAAAGCGCTTTATATTCAATAAATGTCATTAGCTCACTCCCCTATAAAGTACGTAAAGATTCGGGCAATCCAAGCAATCTTGAATTGCCCGAACACTATGCTGAGTTAATAATTATCTGTGGAGATTACTCGTCTCTTACGTTAGCGATTGTCTGCTTAACGAGAGCTGTGATATCGTCTTCTGACAACGGGTTAGCAAAGTCTGTGATCTTGCTGCCGAGTGTACCCATCGGTGACCAGAATGTTGAAGAGAGACCCTTCTGTGCTACGGAGAATTCGGACTGAGCGAGGATTGCGGAAAGTGCTTCGTCGTTCTTAACAACGTCGCTCTCTGCTGCTACCTTGTTGCAGGGACCCCAGTTGAGAGCTTCAGCTCTTTCAAGCTGGCACTTCTCGCTTGTGAGGTACTTAGCAAGTTCGATAGAAGCATTCGGATACTGTGAAGAACCGTTTACGCCGAGGAGCTTGTAACCAAACATGTTGATCATCTGCTCGTCTGTACCGTCAACGTTGATTGTCGGGAGAATTGCAAAGCCTGCCTTGTCGCCGAGAGCTGCCTTGTCTGCAGAGAAGTCCCAGGAACCGTCGATACCTGCTGCAACGCTGTCGCTGTTGAAGCCGTCTGCTACCTTTGTAACCTCTCCGAAGAGAACGTTATCCTTGTACTGTGTGAAGAGATCCTGGAAGGCTGCGAGAGTCTTAACAACCTTAGCCTCGTCATACTCCGTGAACTTCTGTGTGCCGTCTTCCTCAAGACCGTCGATCTTAAGTCCGCCTGTGAATGCGAAGATACATGAATAGAAACCGTTTCCGGCATCCATTACAAACTTCTTGTCGGCTGCCTTACAAGCCTCGAGAACGCCCTCGAGAGTCTTAGCCTGATCTGCCGAAATGTAATCCTTGTTGTAAACGAGGATGTAGCTGTTGTCGCCTGTCTCGGGGTATGCCCATACGGAACCGTTAACTGTAGCTGCTTCTACGGAAGATGCGCTGTTGTTCTCAACAACCCAATCCTTATCAGCGCCTACTACCTCTGTAAGTACGCCTGCTGTTACGAGTCTGTCGAGGTTATCGCATGCAAAACCAAATACGTCTGCTGCACCTGTGGGGTCCGTAAGAGTCTGTGTAGCTGCAACGTCTTCACCCATAGGAACAACTTCGATGTTGATCTCTGCATACTGAGCCATTTCTGCCGAGAAGTCTGCGCACTGCTTCTTGAGGATTTCCTGAGCTGCGTCGGGTCCCCACAGCTTAAGGGAAATAGCGCCGTCGGAGCCTTCTGTACCGAGCGGGTTGCCTGTGGGAGCTGCGGTGGTGCCGTCATTGCCTGCCGGAGTTGAAGCTGGGGGAGTTGAAGCTGCGGGAGTAGTTGTCTCTCCGCCGCCGCAAGCTGCGAGTGCGGACGCAGCCATCATAGCTGCGAGTGCGATTGCACAAAATCTTTTTGTCTTGTTCATCTGAAATTCCTTCTTTCTTAAAAATAAATTTATTTGGTTTGATAACCGAGTTTTCACTCAGTGCTGCTGCATTACGATCTGTCATTCGGGCTTCTCGACCATAACCAAAATGGCCATAAATTGCAACAATGTCACTACGTAAATGATAACATATTCACAAGAATTTTGCAATATCTTTATATATTTTTATTGCTATGAATATATAGTAATGATTTTTTTATGCAATATGTATATAATAATCCTGCTATTTCAGCATAATATACAATCACAAGCGCAGTTTATTGTCATTTCTCACAAACACGTTTTGTTAATTATTGCCAAAGCAAAGCTTCAAGCTGTTTCTTTTTCCAAAGGAGATGTACCCGAAGCCCGAAAAAAAAATAAAAAAAATTTTTGTTTCTTTCTTTTGTTTTGTCTATAATCACAAATATGTTGAAACAAATCGTTGAACAAATCTTCACAAAGCGGGCATGCCTGCATAGTAATTGACAAAGGCAAGAAAATGTAGTATTTTTATATTAGCGAACCCGGGATTCATAATCCCGGAGCGTTTCCGCTATACATATTATATAGCATTTGTAATATAGCATTTGTAAAAAAATATCAACAAAAAAATTTAAAATTTTAAAAAAGTTTTGCTACTATCAACATCTTAAAAAGGAGCTTTTTATATGAAACTATTTGACCTTCTCAAAGACTCCGGCTGCACCGTTATATCGGGCGGCAAAAACATAGAGATAAACAATC
The DNA here is from genome assembly GCA_902797065.1 of uncultured Ruminococcus sp. GTDB lineage: Bacteria > Bacillota > Clostridia > Oscillospirales > Acutalibacteraceae > RUG592. The sequence continues at coordinate 5,716 of CADBRK010000186.1, read as the reverse complement.
TTGTATACGATTCGCGCAAGGTGACCCCGGGCGACGTATTTGTCTGTCTGAAAGGGTACAACGTTGACGGGCACAAATTTGCGCCTATGGCTGTCGAAAAGGGCGCTGCGGCTCTTGTGGTAAGCGACGAGGTTTCCGTACCCGACAGCGTCACCGTAATAAAAACGGACGACACACGCAAAACCCTTGCGGCGCTTTCGGCGAATTACTTTGGTCACCCGGCAGAGGAGCTGATCTCGATAGCTCTCACAGGCACGAAGGGCAAGACGACTACCGCCTGCATGATACAGTCCATACTCACCGAAGCGGGCATTAAGACGGGCACGATCGGCACTCTCGGAATTGTGATCGGCGACAGCGTATACAAGACAAACAACACCACGCCCGAATCGTACGAGATACAGCAGTATTTAAGGAAAATGGCTGACGAGGGCTGCAAAGCGTTTGTTATCGAAGCCTCGTCATTGGGGCTTAAATGGCACAGAACGGACAGCATAGTTTTTGATTACGGGTTATTCACCAACTTCTCTCACGATCACATCGGCGACAGCGAGCATGCCACGCTTGAAGAATACCTCGAATGCAAAAAGCTGCTGTTCAGACAGACAAAGCTTGGCATAATCAACCGTGACTGCGACGTTTACGGTGAAGTTGTCCGTGACGCCCTCTGCCCTATGGAAACATTCGGTTTTGCGGAAGGCTGCGACGTACGCGCGTCAAACGGAGAGCTTACGCGAAAGCCGGGATTCCTCGGGGTAAGCTTTGACGTATCGGGCTACGACAGCTACAGAGCGGACGTAGCTGTACCGGGCAAATTCAACATCTACAATGCGCTTGCGGCGATCTCGGTATGCCGTCACTGCGGTGCAGACAGAGACGCTATACTGCGGGGGCTTGCCAAAGTTAAGGTCAAGGGCAGAGTTGAGCCTGTAAACGCAGGCGACAACTTTACTCTGCTTATAGATTATGCGCACAATGCGCTTTCCATGGAGAACGTGCTCACTACGCTGAGGAAATACAACCCGGGCAGACTTATCACGATGTTCGGCGCAGGCGGCAACAGACCGAAGGTGCGCAGATACGAGATGGGCGAAATATCGGGTAAACTGAGCGATCTTTCGGTAATAACGGAGGATAACTCGCGGTTTGAGGACGTTATGGACATTATCGAGGACATAAAGACGGGGCTTGCAAAGACAGACGGCAAATACATTGTGATCCCCGACCGCAGAGAAGCTATCCGCTACTGCATTGAGAACGCGCGCGACGGCGATATTATCGTGCTTGCGGGCAAGGGTCACGAGGACTATCAGGAGATCAAAGGCGTCAAGTACCACATGGACGAACGGGAGATAATTGCGGATATACTCAGAAAGGAAGAATGAGGAATTACGATTTAGGTCAACTTCTCACAGCAGCCGGATCCACAAAAGAGAGTTTTCATATTGCAAAATCTTTACGATCTTGCAGACATAAGGGCGATGTACAAAACACTCGACAGCTGTGCGTTCGAAAGTTATGTCGAGCATGTTTTCGCAGTTTCGGAAGAACTTTTCGGACATCGAAAAAACACATAATGTTCGCATCGGCGAATCTGTATCCGGATAAAAGAAAGACTCTGCCGTCTTGATTCTGTATGCCTTGCGATCAAATATCGAATATACTCTGAGCACTCGGCTGTTTGGTCGGGTGCTTTTCATTTACCTTTAGCTTATCCATATAATAGTTGTTATAAAAAACAAATTTCTTTATCACATCACAAAGATTATAGTTGACATTTCCCGAATGATTTGATATAATACTTTGTAAAGAAAAATAGTATTATAATTGATCTTGAATAGTGTTTTCTTATTTTATGGATTATTATATATTATTTTAAAAAAATATCAAAACGATTATAGGGAGATGGGCTTATGACAGCTAAATCATTTGTCGGAGGTCATAGTTTATGTATTTTTGCGGATTGTGAGTACGACCCTTCCATAAGAAAATACAAAGGCGGAAACCTGATTGCCGAAATACCATATTCGGGCAGGTTATTAAACGCTCACTGGACTCAGAGCGAGGGAGAGCCGGTTGAAGTCAATGATACGATGATTCCAACAATGTCGCCTCAGGTTTTTACGAGTGTTGACGATCTTCCTCCAACTGATGAATGCTATTATTGTATCGTATCTGCATTATATGTGGCAGCGTGTAAAGCGTTGGGCAAAGATACAAGCCGCCTGCTCACAATCGGTATACCCGTTGTCGATGAGAACGGAAGAACTATAGGCTGCTGTTCTCTTAATCGCAACTGATACTAGTAGGAAAACAAATGGAAAATGAAAACAAATTTGTTCTTGCGCTCTATGACTTTTCGTCCAAGCAGGAATACATTTACAAAACATCAAAAATCAGGGAAATATCCGGTGCTTCTCAGCTTCTCGACGAAATGTATATAAAATTCATTGAGATACTGCAAGCTAACAATATACCGGTAGCATTTAAAAATTCAGATGGCAGTTATTGCGATTTCAGCACTAAGTCTTTTCCGGTAGTAAACATAAATGGAAATAAAGTTGAAGCAGACGGCCAAGTGCTCTACGAAGGTGGCGGCAATCTGCTCGTGCTTTTCAAATCAAAAGGAATATATATCGATTCAAATAAGATTTTTTCCATGTATATTTTGCAGAAGTATCCCGGACTTCATATGCTCTCTGCTTGTGTGGAATATACCGGTATCTTTTCGGGAACCGATGAATCCGACCTGCAAAGACTTTATAAAGAAAACGAAAGGCAAAAAAACTTTTGTCCGTCATATGATCTTACCGCAGTAACTCCTATGACACAGATCGACCCCATGACATTCCTGCCCGTAACGGAAAAATTTTCAAAAGAGCAACCCGGCAACCCCTACCCTACAGAGGTATCACTTTCGGCAGACAGATATTCCAAAGTTGTTGGATATAATAATAATAGAACAAATTTTGAAAAGAAAGCAGACGCATTTGACGAGGGATTGACAGCAGTTATCTATATAGACGGAAACTCAATGGGAGAAAAACTAAAAAGTATCGTTTCGGAAGATTACGACACGGGCGTAGCAAGGCAAAGGGAGTTTTCCGAAAATGTAAAAAGGTCTTTTGTCTCTAACCCGGTGAAACAGCTTGAAGATGATGGCTATAGTTTTCGCAAGGTTATTGGCGGCGGTGACGAAATTACCATAATATGCAAGGCTGAAGATGCACTCAATATTACAACAAGGTATTTTGAGCTGCTTGACAAATCGATGTCGGTTCTTCCCAACGGCTGCGGACAGCAAATGACCGAAGCGCAAAAAAAGAATACAGCTTGTGCGGGCATTTGTGTTATCCATGCAAAATCACCTTTTACTGTAGCCTATGAGATCGCCGAAGCCGCCTGCGAAAACGCAAAAAAAGAATATCGCAAAACGCCGGAAAAGCCGGACAGTTATTTTGATTTCTACTTTTGCCATGCAGGAGTTACAGCTGATTTTGACTATACCCGTAAAAGGGAACAAAAAATGACGGGACGTCCGTATATGATCGCTGATATTAAAGGGCGGTTGAAAGAAAAAGCTGCCGTGCTCAAAAAAGCAGGCCGCGCCAATGTAAAATCACTGGGCGTTGCCGCTCAGAAAGGACAAACCGCATTTGATATCGAGGTCATGAGAGTCAATGCATATCTTGCAGATTTCAATGATCCCGCAGATATGATTAAACCGAAACTTTTACCCGATGACTTGAAAATTGTTTACGATATAGCAGAGTTTTATGATCTGTGGTTTTGCGGTTCGGACTCTGAAAAGGAGGATATTCATGCAGCTGATAATTAAATTAAAATCCGATCTCTGTGTATCAGTTGGCAAGGGATTTGCCTCTATGATAGACATTGATACCGCCCTCGATGAATTCGGTATTCCGTATATTCCGTCACGGCGGTTAAAAGGCTGTCTGCGTGAGCTTGCAGGATATCGGTTTAAAGACGAAAATATAATAAATGAATTATTTGGAAAAACAGGCAGTGATAAACCCGGTTCTCTGAGAATATCCGATGCACGTATTAAAGAATATACGAATATAGTCAAAGAACTTATTGCTCTGCGGGAAGACAAAATATGTGCGGAAGAAGTTACCGAACTGTTTTGCTCCGTTCGCCGAGAAACCAGTATTGATAACGGCACGGCAAGCGAGAAATCTCTGCGCTCGGTTCGTGTCGTAAATATGCAAAGTCCTATCACCAAACAGGAACTTGAGTTTGTTGCCGATATAGATTTTGATATTGCTTTTAAAGAAGATATCAAAGTGCTGATCGCTTCCCTGCGCAACATTGGATATCATCGGTTCAGAGGACTCGGCGCTGTTGAATGCACGTTTTCAGAACATACGTCAAGCAATGGCAATGCTTCGGAAAGAATGATATGTGAATCCGAAGAGTTTGATAATGCCGATGGTATACGTATAACCGTTCGTCTTGAATCCGATCTGATGCTGCCGCAAAGCGACACAAACAGTTCGACAGATTATATTCCCGGATCCTTGCTGCTCGGTGCATCCGCTTCAAAATACGTCATGAAGAATTCCGATAAGGATTTCAACAAGTATTTTTATTCCGATGTCAAATTCGGAAATCTTTACCCTGCGGTACGGCACTACGATGATAATAACAAAAAATATGTTTTCAGTTATACTGTTCCTGCTCCGAGATTTTTTGCAAAGGACAAAAACACAGGAGAATTATTCAACTGTGTGGGAAACAGTACTGAAGGTAAAAGAAAAAAGATATTGAAAAAGGGGTATATGACTGCTGACTATAAACATGTTACTCCGGAAACAAAGATAGTTTATCATAACGCAAACATAGCATCTGATGAACAGCAGCTGTATATGCAGCATTGTCTCGCTTCGGGACAGTTTTATTCGGGAGAGATCTATGGATCGAAAGAAAAAATAAAAACCATAGCCGACCTGTTTCAAAAAGGCGAACTGTATTTCGGAAGGAGCAAGACGGCACAATATTCCCGTTGTTCTATATATGAGCTGATCCCTTTGACACGTACAGAAAAAGTACTCACCCCTCGCGGAGTTTCTGCGTTTGTACTTGAAAGCGATGTCTGCCTAATGAAAAGCGGTACAGAAACAGTCGATTTAACCGATCTTTGCTCCGTTCTTGGCGTTGATGCAAAAAAGCTGGATCCCGAAACATCTGTATCAGTCAGAACGATCTCCGGCTATAATGCAAAATGGAACCTAAAAAAGCCGCAGTTCCCTGTATTTTCAGCCGGCAGCTGCCTTGTGTTCCGTAATGACGCGCTGAGCAGTGATACTGTTGAAGAGTACAGATTGATCGGCGAGAGACAGAACGAGGGCTTCGGTAGAGTAAGATTTATTTCGGAGGCAAATTCACTTGACGCGTCAGAATATGAATCATCTGCAAATCCCGAGAACGAAAGCCGCGTCATTTCGGATCTGATTGCCGAACAAAAGAATATGAATATTGTTTTTGAGCTTGCACTTGACAAATATAAGGAGATCCGGCTGAATGCCTCACAGATTGGGCGAATTGCTCTGATGGCAAAGGAAGCGGATCACTGTGCAAAAGACCGGTACGAAGATTTTGTGAAGCGTTTAGAGAACATAAAGAAGGATGTTGTCAAAGAAGAGGCAAAAAAGAGTTTTGGTGATCTGAAAGGCATTTTTGAAAATAAAAAAAT
>CADBRK010000185.1 GCA_902797065.1 uncultured Ruminococcus sp. | reverse complement strand
GAAAGTTTTCGTATTTGCGGAAAATCGTAAATACTCCGCCTTTTTTAAGTGTGGGCTTCATATCAAGTATTCTTTGCTCCCCATTGTTGAAGGTGAGCAGCAGCGTAAAGTCGGGTTGTGCCGAAACGGCTGTAACTTTCTTTCTGCCGCTTGCGTAGTATTCAGCCATTTTTCTGTCAAGACCCATTTCAAGATACTGTTCTATCGTTTTAGGCATATTCAAGCCCCCTTTATTACTTCATCGGCTCGATAGCGAATAACTCCTGCTGCTGTGTGGCAAGCTCCCAATTTTCCATTAACTCCTCTTGATGAAAAGCCGCCCAGCCGAGCAGCATTTTAAGCTGTTTGTTTGGCATTGTACCCTCGATTACTTCTATATCCTTGATAGATACAATAACTTCGTGACTTCCGTACTTTGCATGAAAGTGCGGCGGCATATGGTCACGCCAGTTTATATAAACCTTTATTCCTCTGAACATACTTATTGTTGGCATTGCGTTACTCTCCTTTGCTGTCACGCTCTATTTTCTCGTCAATAGCCGTTACGATATACCCGTACAGGCTTTGCCCTGATCGCTCCGCAGCGGCTTTTATTTTGTCCTTTTCGCCTTTTTTTACTCTGATCTTTATTTCTTCCTGCTTTTTCAAATAGTTTTCGGCAGCTTTGCGCTGTGCTTCACTGATCGGCATAATCAAGCCCCCTTTCTACTGTTTATTATACCACAAATATAAATATATGTACACATATAAAATACACAAATATGTACCCATAGATTTGTAAAGAATGTCAATTGATATATGTGCCCATATATGATATAATAAATACAACAGGTTAAGGAACACCCCAAAGCCTGAGATCATAGAAAAGGAGCGATCAAAATGAAGGTAACGAACAAGATCAGAGCGAAAGTTTGCCGCATGGCTAATAACCTTGTAAAAGAGGGTTACGGCAAAGCCGTCGGGGACGGCTCCCAGCCGCTGCATTTGTCAGAGCCTGGATAATGGTTAAGCTCTGCCGGGTGAACTCTGATCAAGCGAGCTTGTCGCGCCACCTTCTCTTGTATAAAACCGTTGTGTAACAAAAAAGAAAATCGGCTCAAACCCTGCAGTTTAAGCCGAAATCTATAGAGCTGGTGAACGGACTCGAACCCCCGACCTGCGCATTACGAATGCGCTGCTCTACCGACTGAGCTACACCAGCAATCAACAGTAACTATCATACTATATTTAAAAGCTTTTGTCAAGTGTTCGCGGCAAATATTTCTTAAATAATCATCATGGCGTCGCCGAAACTGAAAAACCTGTATCGTTCGTCTACGGCGGTCTTGTACGCGTTCATTGTGTTCTCGTATCCCGCAAATGCGCTCACAAGCATGATTAGCGTACTTTCTGGGAGATGAAAGTTCGTGATAAGCCCGTCAAGCACCTTGAACTCGTACGGCGGATAGATGAAAATATCCGTCCAGCCGTCGCATGCGATCACTTCTCCGTATTCCTTTGCGACTGATTCAAGCGTGCGGCAGCTTGTTGTACCGACAGATATGACACGCCCGCCGTTTGCCTTTGTCTCTTTGATAAGGTCTGCCGTAGCCTGCGGCACTTCGTAATGTTCGCTGTGCATTTTGTGCTTTGTTACGTCGTCAACCTTAACGGGTCGAAATGTTCCAAGCCCGACATGAAGCGTAACATATCCTATCTTTACGCCCTTATCTTTAAGCTTTTCGAGAAGCTCATCGGTAAAATGCAGTCCTGCAGTAGGAGCTGCCGCCGAGCCGAGTTCTCTGCTGTAAACCGTCTGATAACGCTCGCGGTCTTCAAGCTTTTCGGTGATGTAGGGCGGAAGCGGCATTTCTCCGAGTTTGTCGAGAGACGCAAAGAAATTATCCTCGCAGGTGAACTCCGCTACTCTGTTGCCGTCCTCAAGAACGTCGATGACTTTTGCCGTCATAATTCCGCCGCCGAATGTGAAAGCCGAACCAGCCTTCGCTTTTTTCCCCGGCTTTACAAGACATTCCCAGACGTTCTGCGACCTCTGAGTGAGCAGAAGAAACTCTACTCTTGCGCCGGTGTCGTCTTTTGTGCCGAACAGACGTGCCGGGAGTACCCTCGAATCGTTAAGTATCAGGCAGTCGCCTTCGTTCAGGAACTCTGTTATGTCGTAAAAATGTTTATGAGCAACCTCGCCCGTTTTTCTGTCAAGATACATAAGCCGTGACGAGTCACGCCGTGTAAGCGGAGTCTGAGCGATAAGCTCCTGCGGCAGCTCGTAAAAATAGTCGCTTGTTTTCATAATATGGTATTTCCTTTCGGTTATCGGTTGAAAATCTGCAAAAAATTGAAAAATGTATCGTTTTCTGTTTGACAACATATAATAATAATGCTATTATAAAAGAGAGATTAAATTATTTCAAGTGTTTAGGATCCCCCTCGCAGCACCGTGCCAACAATTCATTTTACACTTTTCCGGAAATGTTGTCAATACGGTTTGTGATGAGGATTAGGAAAGGATTGATTTTTTATGAAGCAGTATAAGGTTGGAATCATCGGCGCAACGGGTATGGTAGGACAGAGATTTGCTACTTTGCTCGAGAATCACCCCTGGTTCAAGGTTACGGCGCTCGCAGCAAGTGCAAGGAGCGCAGGCAAGACATACGCAGAAGCAGCAGGCAACAGATGGGCTTTGAAGATCCCCATGCCGGAGTCTATGAAAGACATGGTGATTATGGATGCGTCCGACGTTGAGAGCGTAGCTTCTCTTGTTGACTTCGTTTTCTGCGCTGTTGATATGAAGAAAGAGGACATCAGAGCGTTGGAAGAGGCTTATGCAAAGGCAGAGTGCCCCGTAGTTTCCAACAACTCCGCGCACCGCTTTACTCCCGACGTACCTATGGTAATCCCGGAGATCAACGACAGTCACCTCGAGATCATCGAGTCTCAGAAGAAGCGTCTCGGCACAAAGAAGGGCTTTATCGCAGTTAAGTCGAACTGTTCTCTCCAGAGCTATGTTCCCGCAATTCACCCGCTTATGGATATGGGCGTTACAAAGGTGCTTGCTTGTACATATCAGGCTATTTCGGGCGCAGGAAAGACCTTCGAGCGCTGGCCTGAGATGGTAGACAATCTTATTCCTTACATCGGCGGCGAAGAAGAAAAGAGCGAGAAAGAGCCTCTCAAGATCTGGGGTAAGGTTGAAGACGGCGAGATCAAGCTTGCTGCAGCTCCGTCCATCACATCGCAGTGTCTCAGAGTTCCCGTAAGTGACGGCCACACGGCTGCTGTTTTCGTATCTTTCGACAAGAAGCCCGATCTCGAGGAGATCAAAGAGCGCTGGGCAAATTACAAGGGCGCACCGCAGGAGCTTGACCTCCCGAGCGCACCGAAGCAGTTTGTTCACTACTTCACAGAACCCGACAGACCGCAGATCAAGTCGGAGAGAAACCTCGAGAACGGCATGGCTATCTCCGTAGGCAGACTCAGAGAAGACACACAGTACGACATCAAGTTTGTCTGCATGTCGCACAATACTCTCAGAGGCGCGGCAGGCGGCGCAGTTCTTCTTGCAGAGCTTCTCACTGCAAAGGGCTACATGGACTGATATTGAAATAAAAGAAAATTATGGACTTGTTGTTTGTAATTTCTTGAAAAATATAATTATTTATTCGGAAACGGCGGCAAGTGTTAATGACGTTAATGCTTGTCGCCCTTTTTCGATCTGAAAGGACGTAATAAAAATGCTGAATGTATTACTTTCGGGCTGTAACGGCCGTATGGGTCAGGTTATAGCTGCTCTTGCAAAAGACCGAAGCGATGTACAGGTTGTATGTGGCGTCGATACATACGACGGTATCACCAACGCATTCCCCGTATATCCCGATTTTGAGAACATACCGTTCGAGGTGGATGTTATTATCGACTTCTCGCACCCGTCGGTTCTCGAAGGCTTATTGACCTTTGCCGTTGACCATAATGTTCCGTGTGTACTCTGTACAACAGGCTACAGCGAATCGCAGATCATCTCTATCAACGAGGCCGCAAAGAGTGTAGCGGTGTTCCGTTCGGGCAATATGTCGCTCGGTATTAACCTGCTCATCGAAATATCAAAAATGGCTGCCAAGGTTTTCGGCAGCGAGTTTGATATCGAGATAGTCGAGAAGCACCATAACAAGAAGATCGACGCTCCTTCGGGTACTGCGCTGATGATCGCAGACGAGATCTCTACCGTAACGGAGTATACCCCCGAGTATGTTTATGACAGACACAGCGTAAGAAAAAAGAGAGATACAAAAGAGATCGGTATCAGCTCGGTTAGGGGCGGTTCTATCGTCGGCGAGCATGATGTGATCTTTGCCGGAGACAACGAAGTGCTTACTATTTCCCATCAGGCGCAGTCGAGAAACCTGTTTGCCGCAGGCGCAGTCAATGCAGCTATGTTCGTTGCGGATAAAACACCGGGCAATTACGATATGTCCGATCTGCTGAGATCGAGATATTAATCATATAAGTGTGGAGTGCGGTCTTTGACCGAAATCCGTGAAGCGATAATTATTGTGTACGGATTCTATCGGAATCTATGCGACTTTGTACCGATAGGCTTTGAAACGACTGTTCCACGCTGCACTTTTCAAATCTATAATAAACATCTGACATAACATCTGACATCGAAATATGCGAAGCCCTGCGCATTCTTGAACAGGGTATGGAGAAAAAACTTATGGAAGTGAACCTTGAAAAGGGGAAAGGCAAGAAATTCCCTTATAACAACCGCCAGCTCAGCTGGATGGATTTTAATATGCGGGTTATGGAGGAAGCTTTTGAGAAAGAGAATCCTATTATGGAAAGAGTGAATTTTCTCTCGATCACCGCCTCCAATCTCGATGAATTTATGATGGTTCGTGTTGCGGGAGTGATCGACCAGGTAGAACACGGTATGAAAACCTCCGATCTGTCGGGTCTTACTCCCAAGCAGCTTTACAGCCGTCTGTCCGACAGGATACACGAGTTCTCCGAGAAGCAGTATAACTGCCTGAACAGGTCGATCCTGCCTGTTCTGAAAAAGCATAATATCTATTTGAAAAAGGTGGATGAACTCAACGAAGCGCAGAAGAAGTTTATCGACAAATATTTCGATAAGGTTATTTTTCCTGTGCTTACTCCGCTTGCAGTGGATACGAGCAGACCGTTTCCGCTGCTGCTGAACAAAAGCCTGAATATAGCTATCAGGCTCAATAACGACGATAAAGAGAATATCTTTGCCGTTATGCAGGTTCCGAGCGTCCTGCCGAGATTTATTGAACTGCCGAGCGCAAAGGGAGAGAGGGATTTTGTTCTGCTTGAAAACATTATTATCTCACGTCTTGACGAGCTGTTTGAGCTGTTCAAAATAAAGGCGTGCTGTCCGTTCAGAATAACGAGAGATTCCGATCTTGACATCGACGAAGATACGGACGACCTCATGACGGAGATCGAGAAATCTATCAAACAGAGAAGAAGAGGAAAGCCAATTCGTCTGGAGATATACGACAAGTGTGACAAGCGGTTGAGAGAATTCCTTATTGACATGCTCGACGTTGACGAGAGCGAGGTGTATGAGTGTCACGGACCGCTTGACCTTACGTTTTTGTCTAAGTTTGCAAAAATATCGGGCAGCGAGAAATTGTCGTTCAAGCCGATAAAGCCTGTGAACCCTCCGCCGGATTTCTTCGGGTATGACGATATTTTTGAGGCTATCAGAGAGAAGGACAGATTTGTTCATCACCCTTACGACAGCTTTGAATGCGTGGTACAGTTTGTTCACGACGCTGCGCGTGACGACAGGGTGCTTGCGATAAAGCAGACTCTCTACAGAGTGTCGGGCAACTCCCCGATAGTGGCGGCGCTTATCAAGGCTGCCGAAAACGGCAAGCAGGTAACGGTACTGGTAGAGCTTAAAGCGCGTTTCGACGAAGAAAACAATATCCAGTGGGCGAGAAAGCTCGAGAAAGCGGGATGTCACGTTATCTACGGCTTAAGCGGACTGAAAACGCACTGTAAGATATGCCTTGTAGTACGGAACGAGGACGACGGCATCAGGCGTTACGTCCATATGGGTACAGGCAACTATAACGACAGCACAGCAAGATTTTATACCGATATGGGCGTATTTACGTGCAGAGAAGAATACGGCGAGGACGCTTCGTCGCTTTTCAATGTTTTGACGGGATACTCGCTCCCGCCGGAGTATAATAAGTTCATCGTTGCGCCGCACGGCATGAGAAAATTTTTTGAAAACAAAATACGCAAAGAGATCGAAAACGCAAAGAACGGTCTGCCTGCCGGAATTACAGTCAAGATAAATGCGCTTGTAGACCCTGCGATAATCCAGCTTTTGTATGAAGCTTCAAAAACAGGCATAAGAGTCAGGCTTATTGTCAGAGGTATCTGCTGCCTTATTCCGGGTCTGGAGGGAATAAGCGAGAATATCACCGTTCACAGTATTGTGGGGCAGCTGCTCGAGCACAGCAGAATGTTCTTCTTTGAAAATGGCGGCGATCCGCAGATGTACTTAGGTTCTGCCGACTGGATGCAGAGAAACCTCGACAAGAGAGTAGAGCTTGTGTTCCCGGTTGAAGACCAAGACATATACAGGCGCTGTATTGATATTCTGGAGCTGATGTGGGAGGATAATGTCAACACAAGGGAACAGCTTGCAAACACAAAGTATGTTATGATAGATAAAAGAGGGAAGAAGCACCTCAACTGTCAGACAGAGTTTGCGCAGCTTACAAAAAAGGCACTTAAACAGCAAACCGAGCAGGATGCGGTTTCTGTATGATAAATTACAAGGAAAGGTGACATCTAATGAGAAGAATAGGTATTTTGACAAGCGGCGGAGATTGTCAGGGCTTGAACGCAAGTATCAGAGGCGTTGCAAAAACACTCTATAACCACTACGGGAACGACGTACAGATCATCGGTATCATAGACGGCTACAGAGGTCTTATATACGGCGAGTACAAAGAGATGGCGAGAGATGATCTCTCCGGTATCCTCACACAGGGCGGAACTATCCTCGGTACATCACGTCAGCCGTTTAAGCTCATGCGTGTTATCGACGAGAATGCTGTCGATAAAGTAGCCGCAATGAAGGAAAACTACAAGAAGCTGAAGCTTGACTGTCTTGTAGTTCTGGGCGGCAACGGTACGCAGAAAACTGCCAATCTCCTGAAGCAGGAAGGGCTTAATGTGGTATCGCTCCCGAAAACTATCGACAACGATCTCTGGGGCACAGACATCACGTTCGGTTTCCAGTCGGCTGTAGATATAGCTACTCACGTTATCGACTGCATACACACCACTGCTACATCTCACGGCAGAGTGTTTATTGTTGAGGTTATGGGACACAAGGTGGGCTGGCTTACGCTTTACGCAGGTATCGCAGGCGGCGCAGACGTTATTCTTATCCCCGAGATACCGTATGATATAAACTCGGTTATCGAAACTATCAAGAAGAGAACAAGAGAGGGAAAGAACTTCTCTATCCTCGCAGTTGCAGAGGGCGCGATCTCAAAGGATATAGCCTCACTGCCGAAGAAGAAAAAAAAGCAGGCTATCGCAGAGCTTGCGTACCCGTCTATCTCCTACAAGATAGCAGCGGAGATCCAGGAAGCTACGGGTCAGGAGACGCGCGTTACCGTTCCCGGACACTTCCAGAGAGGCGGAAGCCCCGACGCATACGACAGGTTTATATGTACACGTTTCGGCGTTGCTGCCGCTAATCTCATCATCAACAAAGATTACGGCAAGATGGTTGCGCTCAAAGGCGAAGAGATAGTCGCAGTACCGCTCGAGGAGATCGCAGGCAAGCTAAAGGAAGTTCCCGTTGACTGTCAGGTAGTTCAGGCTGCCAAAGATCTGGGTATAAGCTTCGGTGAGTAATGGCTGTTATCGGACACTGTTCACCTTCCGAATTTACAATTTGTTCATAAATAAATATTGACAACTGTCGTATTTTGTGATAATATTTTGTCAATGATTCGGGAGGGAACGATCGGTCAGAAACTTAATAAAGCTTTTTGGTGGGGTCTGTCAATACGCAGACCCCTTTTCTGCATATACATATGTCAGCGGTGCAGAGAACTTTAAAGCATAGTTTGGTGGGGTCTGTCAAATTCCTCGCTGTTTTTTTAGCTGTTTAAAAACAAATTAGCCAAAAACTAACCGTAAAAACAAAAATTACTGTTAGTTATAATAAATTATTATTCATAGATTGCAATAAAATGCAATCGGTAAGGAGGATCATTATGTTAGAACTGTTACCAATCATTATTCCCGTTGCAGTAATTGCTGCTGTTATCATCATCTTCATGTGTATGATATACCGTGTTGCAGACATTGACAAGGCGCTTATCATCACAGGCGGCAAAGAGCCGATAATCAAGGTTTCGGGCGGCGGATTTGTTATCCCGATTTTCCGTAAGGCGCAGTATTTCGATCTTTGTATGCTTACCGTTACCGCCGACAAAGACGAGGTAAAGACCAAGACTTCTGTTCCGATCGTTATCGACTGGACTGCACAGATTCGCCCCGATACACAGGATCTCAATAATCTGAAAAAAGCTATTATATCCTTTAAAGAACGCGGCCAGAACGGTATCAAGAACGACGTAAGGCTTACACTCACAGGCGCTGTTCGTGATATAGTTGCTTCGATGACTCCGGAGGAGGTACTCAGAGATAAGGTGATATTTGCCGATAATGTCCG
>CADBRK010000184.1 GCA_902797065.1 uncultured Ruminococcus sp. | reverse complement strand
CTCTTTTATCCTCGGAATGAGAGAACAGTCTTTAATTCGGCTCTGAGCGTCCTCAAGGTAGTACCCTACAACATTTGGAACCTGAACGACCGTATCCGTTTCCGACTCTGACGGAGATTTCTCCTCAAGCTTGGATACGACCAGCTTCACCTTCACGGCTTTGTCTACAAATGTATACGGTTCCGGCGACTGCTCGATTACAAGATCGCTTACCATGTCGTCAACCGTTCTGTACTCGACCGCATATGTAAAGCCCGACTGAGTAAGCTTCTGCTTTGCAATATCTATCTGGAATCCCACAACATCGGGAACCTGCAGCTTCCTGGTTATAGGCGTAGGAGCAGGCGTTGTACCACCCATACCTCCGCCGCCCGTACCGGATCCTCCGCTTGATTTACCCGGTGAAATAATAAGAATTGCCGTTAGCGCCAGAATAATAACAACAACAGACGCCGCAACACCGAGCAGAATAACGGGAGCGTTGTTTCTCTTTGCGGGCGGATTATAATTCGCATTTACAGGGCGTGAATCAATAACCGGGTGTACATATGACTGCATTACATAATCGTCTCCGAAATCCTGTTTGTTAGGTTCCGACGGTACTTCATACGGTGATCTAGGCGAAACAGGCATAGATACTCCGTCATTAAAATAGCTGCCGCATGTAGGGCAGACAAATTCGTAATCTCCCACTACACGACCGCATCGGCTGCAGGTTTTCATTGTTACTCCTCCTTTTTATAGCAATGTGCGGTACAGTATATTACGGTACCGCTGTTTCATTACAATTCGTTTCTTCCCTCAAGCGCTCTGGCAAGAGTAACTTCATCTGCGTATTCCAGATCCGCACCGACAGGTATTCCGTAGGCAAGTCTTGTCACCTTTACTCCGAGGGGTTTAAGCAGTCTTGAAATATAGATCGCCGTCGTCTCCCCTTCTGCGGTGGCATTCGTCGCCATTATCACTTCGGCAACACTGCCGTCGGATACTCGCTTTACAAGCTCCTTTATGCTGATCTGATCGGGCCCGACTCCGTTCAGCGGAGATATAACTCCGTGAAGAACATGATACACACCCGAATATTCCTGCGTTTTTTCAAATGCCAGAACGTCTTTCGGTTCTTCCACCACACAAATGGTGGTTTTATCCCTTTTTGTACTCTTGCATATAGGACAAAGCTTTTCGTCCGTCAGATTACAGCAGCACTCGCACTTGTGAATCTTGTCATGTGCTTCCATGATCGCATTTGAAAAATCCAGAGCGTCTTCTCGTGACATATTGAGAACATGATACGCAAGTCTTTGCGCCGACTTTGCTCCTATTCCCGGAAGTCTGTTGAATCTGTCTATCAGGTGCGCCAAAGTCGGAGACTGAAAACCTGCCATATCAGAACAATCCCGGCATGTTAAGTCCGCCGGAGATCTTTGTCATTACCTCTTCTTTCTCCGTTGCAGCTGCTCTGAGCGCCTCGTTCACAGCGGCTATGATAAGATCGGACAGCATCTCAATATCATCGGGGTCTACAACCTCGGGTTTGATGTCGATCGTCTTAACTTCCATACCGCCCGTTACGGTAACCTTTACGGCCTCTCCGCCTGCAGTTGCCGAATACTCTTTGCTTTCAAGCTCCGTGCTTGCAGCATCCATTTCTTCCTGCATCTTCTGAGCCTGCTTAGCGAGCTGCTGAATGTTTGTCGGCGCCGAGTTGCCGTATCCCTTGGGTAATCTTGCTTTCATTTTTAATTCCTCCAATAATCTTAAATAATCTGTTATTCCACAGTAAGTTTTATATCTGAATCTGAGATTTGCTCAATAAATTCATCCAACTTTGTTTTTTGCGCAGGCGAATCCTCCTGCGGCTTCCTGTAAGGACCTATTTTATATGATCGTCCCGTAACCTTCCTTATTGCATCTCTTATCAATACATTACGCGTCTTATCGCTCCTCAGGAAAGCAAAAGCACTGTCGTCCGGTGCGTCGATCAGAATATAATCATCGGCATAATAAGCGCTTGTACCTCTCATACGGTGATAAAGTGTAAAGGATTTTGATTTCATCTCGTCAAGTATATCTTCCCAGCTGTCGAGCGGCTTTGCTTTCGCAACAAGCTTTTCTATCAGGTCTTCGCTCTGCCTTGGTCTGATCTCGGGCAAAGAAGAACCCTGAACAGATGTTTTGCTTTCGGCGTTTGTATCATCGGGCTTTTCTTCGGCGGGCTGAACATCGCTTCTGCTTTGAGAAGAATCTTTTGGCGAGACAGTTATTCCCTGACGCACGATCGTCTCCAGTTTTTCAAGCCTTGCTGTAAGTGACGAAAGATCATCGGACAATCCGGGACTGCACAGCTTTATCATGCAGGTCTCAAACTCTATCTTGTTGTTTCCTCCCCTGAACATTCTCTCCAGCGACGCCTGAAGCACGTCGATACACCGTACTATCATAGACAAAGAAAACTTTTCCGCCTGTTTTACCGCACGTTCGGTTTCCTCGGCAGACATGATTATAAGCTCTCCTGCGTGTTTTTTCATTGTTTTGATAAGCATGAGAGTTCTGAAATGCTCGGTAAGCTCTTCGCACAATCTCGATATGCTCTTTGACTCCATATGAAGCTTGTTTATGGTATTTATAGCCAAAGGTACGTCTTCGTTCCTGATCGAGTCGGCAAGAGTAAAAAGGTAATCTCTGCCCGCAAGACCCGTCGCTTCTCTTACCACGGCGGAATCTATAGTATCCGAAAGACCGATACATCTGTCTAGTATAGACAACGCATCACGCATTGCGCCGTCTGCAACAGCCGCGATAAGCATAGCACCTTCGTGAGACAGTTCAACGCCCTCGTGTTCGGCGATATATTCAAGACGCTGCGCTATCGCCTCGGGGGTGATCCTGTTAAAATCAAACCGCTGACATCTCGACAATATCGTTGCGGGGATCTTGTGGACCTCGGTTGTGGCGAGTATGAACACAATATGTGAGGGCGGTTCTTCGAGTGTTTTAAGTAAGGCGTTAAACGCGCCCTGACTCAGCATATGCACCTCGTCTATTATATACACTCTGTACTTTGCCTCTCCCGGAGTAAACATTACTTCGTCAAGAACATCGCGTATATTGTTTACACTGTTATTAGACGCTGCGTCCATCTCCACAACGTCCATTATATTGCCGTTCATTATGCCGATGCAGTTTGAACATTTTCCGCAGGGTTCGCCGTCGTGAGGATCAAGGCAGTTTACCGCTCTCGAAAGAATCTTTGCACAGGTTGTTTTACCGGTCCCCCTTGAGCCGGTGAAAAGATATGCATGGGAAATTCTCCCGGATTTTATCTCGTTTTTTAAAGTTTCAGTCACATGAGGCTGACCTATAACGTCGCGGAAGCCCTCCGGACGCCACTTCCTGTACAGAACACGATACACTCCTCTGCCTCCTTTCGCGATCCTTTATGCAAAAAAATCCATATACTTTGATATACGAACGACAGACTTACTGCATCGCAGAGGGCAGCTCCGCTTAATGCTGCTCGGTTCCCCGCCTGACATGG
>CADBRK010000183.1 GCA_902797065.1 uncultured Ruminococcus sp. | reverse complement strand
GCCTTCGCTGCGTATGTCTTAACCTCGGAAGGATCGTCGTTTGACGAGTTGTCCGTAAGCAGCATAAGGAACCTGCCGTCCTCCGTTACGGCTGCATACGTATTAGCCGTTGCGCTCTCGGTGCTGTTCATCAGATGGAAGGAATGATCTCCTCTTGCATTTGCGATCGTCTTTTTTGCAATGTCGGACGTCTGGTCTTCATACTCATAAAGCTCGATAGAGAATTTGTTTGAAGACGAGAGAACAAATCTCTTGCCCTGCTTCGCTCCGATAGCCGAAGCCGTAAGTTCGGTTCCCTCACCTTTTATTACTCCGTTGTCGGTCATATACTCCAAAAAGCCCTCAAAAGTTTTATCGTAGC
This sequence comes from uncultured Ruminococcus sp., assembly GCA_902797065.1. Taxonomy (GTDB): domain Bacteria; phylum Bacillota; class Clostridia; order Oscillospirales; family Acutalibacteraceae; genus RUG592. The sequence goes on along the minus strand of CADBRK010000183.1, from coordinate 15,696 downwards.
CTTCCGCAGAGAACGACTGTGTGTCGGTACTGCTGTCGTTTCCCGTAAGCTCGGCCGAATCCGTATTTGTTCCGACACCGGTGTTATTGCTGTTACAGCCCGCAAGCATAAATGCCGATAGGGCACAAATAATCAATAAAGATAATATCTTTTTCATTTTTAATCTCCTTTTTTCCTGTTCATCGAAAACAGCTTGTACATTTTTATATGCCTTTGTTCAGCGTCAATTCTGCCCAAACCGATAAACTGACCGTTCCTTTCGCATATACGAAGTATTTCGCCGTCGTTTACTGTATTTTTGATCGCTGTCCTGTCTATATCTATAGCGCCGCCGTTAGAAAATCTTGCCGCCTGCTTTTCGCTGACGCTTAGTTTCCGATAAACATCAAACAGACTTTCACACGACCGCAGCAGCTTCTTTGTATTTTCGGACTGTTCTCCCCCGTGTGATAACTCCTTTATCTCATCAAGAGTTACGCTGTCGTCAAGCGTAAAACCGCACGCCCTTGTCCTTACAAGCGAAGTCATCACTGCGCCGCAGCCGAGTTCTCTGCCTATATCATCTATCAGCGAACGTATATATGTACCTTTTGAACAGGCAATTTTTAACTGCCCTGTGTGTGTATCTTCGTCAAATTTCAGCAGACAAAGCTCTGATATGGTAACTTTCCTCGGAGTTCTCTCTACCTCTATCCCCTGCCTTGCAAGGTCATACAGACGCACTCCGTCTTTCTTTACGGCGGAATACATAGGCGGCAGCTGAGAGATTTCTCCGGTATACTTCGGCAAAAGCTTTGAAATATCGTCCTGCATGCACGTTACTTCTCTTTCTTCCTGTACTTTACCCCATATATCGAGCGTGTCGGTTGTTAATCCGAGTCTGAACTCCGCAATATATTCCTTATCGCTGTCGGGGAGAATATCCTGCGCTTTGGCAGCATTACCCAACAGCAGCGGCAGAACACCCGTTGCCATAGGGTCAAGAGTTCCGGTATGCCCTATCTTACGCTGTCCGCAGAGTCTGCGCATTACCGCAACCACATCGAATGACGTAAAATCCTGCGGCTTGTTTACTACTATTACTCCGTCCATATCAGCGGCCAAGTTCCTCGACACACGCACGGACGATCGCTTTTATAGCTTCTTCGAGTGTACCGTTTACGGAACAGCCCGCTGCGGCAAAATGACCGCCTCCGCCGAGTTTTCCGCATATCATCGAAGCGTCGTGATCTCCGTTTGTGCGTACGCTTATGCGGTAGTAGTTGTCACCCTTTTCTTTTAGGGTAACTCCGGTACAAACGCCTTCGATCTGTCTGGGGATTGCTGCAATTCCTTCCAGATCCTGATCCACTGCGCCTGCGCGTTTCTCCATATCGCGGGTTGTGTAAACAACTGCTATTTTGTTGTCGGCATAAAAACGCAGCGTATTGAGAACTTCACGTTCTATATTTATCCTCGCCAATGATTTAGTATCAAACATCACTCTGTTGATCTCGGCGCTTCTGCAGCCGCACTCCATAAGCTTTGCGGCAATACGCATAGTGTCCGGCGTAACATTGGTAAACTTGAAGCATCCCGTGTCGGTACATATTCCCGTATAAATGCAGTCTGCCAGTGCGGGGTCTATTTCTATATCAAGAAGTTCGATAAGACGATAGATATTCTCGCAGTTGGAAGCAGCGTCCGCGTCAACGTATTTCATGCGCGCATTCATGTCGTTTGCAGCGTGATGATCTATGCATACATCAATCTTATCTTCGTATTCTTCTCTGAAATCACCCATCAGCGACGGAGACGCAATATCTACTGTAACGACAGTTTCGCAGTCAAAAACCTGCTCTTTCATATCTTTTTCAAGATATGAGTATTTATCCGCAAGGTCGCCGTGTATAAGAACATTTGCGTTTTTCTTAAGCGTTCTGAGCGCTCTGCATAACGCATACGCAGAACCCAGAGTGTCGCCGTCGGGGTAAATATGAGTCAGAATAACAAAGTTATCCCTGCCTTTTATAAACTCGGTTATCTCATTCAGGCTGTTCATCTTCATCATCCTTTATGTCAAGCTCGCCAAGTATTCTTGAAATATTTGCGCTGTATTCTATCGAATCGGTAGCTTCAAATATCATTGCCGGTACGTGGCGCAGCGTAAGTCGTGATCCTATCTCGTGACGTATATACCCGCTTGCAGATTTCAGTCCTTTTACGGCTTCTTTAGCCTTGTCAAGTCCCTCCATTGCGCTGACAAACACCTTGCAGTAGCTGAGATCATTAGACACCTCAACACGAACGATGCTTATCATAGACTTAGCCACACGGGGGTCTTTCAGTTCTCTGAAAATTGCGGTAAGCTCACGCTTTATATCCTCTGTGGTTCTTCCCATTCTGTGACTTGCCATATTTTTCTCCTTTTAGTGCCGAATATGAGAACAGCTGTTTTTCGTACTGCCGCTCTCATATCCCGAAAGTTTTTATTAATCTCTGTATTCTTCTATTATAAACGATTCAAGAATATCTCCTTCTTTGAGGTCTGAGAACTTTTCAAGTCCGATACCGCACTCAAAGCCTGCGGTAACCTCTTTTACGGAGTCCTTAAATCTCTGCAGCGAACTCATTGTATCCTCGAATATTACGATACCGTCACGCACAACTCTGACCTGAGAATTCCTTGCGACTTTACCCGTGAGGACATAAGATCCTGCGATAAATCCGACATTCTTGATCTTGATAACGCTTCTGCATTCCGCTCTGCCGAGTACGACTTCTCTCGTCTTGGGTGCAAGCATACCCTTCATAGCAGCCTCGATCTCCTCAATGCAGTCATAGATGATCCTGTAGCATCTGAGGTCTACGCCGTCACGCTTTGCGCTCTCCTCCGCAACGGGGTCGGGTCTTACATTGAAGCCGACAATAATTGCGCTCGAAGCAGCCGCAAGCATAACATCGGATTCACGGATAGCGCCGACTGCGCCGTGGATAACATTTACTCTTACTTCGTCGTTGGAGAGTTTTTCGAGCGACTGCTTTACAGCTTCTACAGAACCCTGAACATCTGCTTTTACGATTATCTTAAGCTCCTTGACATCGCCGAGCTGCATCTGCTCAAAGAGATTGTCAAGAGTAACCATAGAAGGCTTCTGAGCATTAAACAGCTCTTCTTTAGCCTGAGATTTTCTCTGCTCAACAAGTTCTCTTGCAAGACGTTCATCCGAAACTGCGTTGAATGTGTCGCCGCCCGAAGGAACATCGTCAAGACCTGTGATCTCAACAGGATATGACGGACCTGCCTCCTGAACCTTTTCACCCTTGTAGTTTGTCATCGCTCTTACTCTGCCGACAGCAGTACCCGCAACAACAATATCACCGACTTTAAGCGTACCGTTCTGCACAAGCATTGTTGCAACCGGACCCTTACCCTTATCGAGTCTTGCTTCGATAACAGTACCCTTAGCGGCTCTGTCGGGGTTGGCTTTAAGCTCTTTCATCTCTGCAACAAGAAGAACCATTTCAAGCAGTTCGTCAATATTGATCTTCTTCTTTGCGGAAACAGGTATGCACGGAGTATCTCCGCCCCACTCCTCGGGAACGATATTATACTCTGTAAGCTGCTGCTTAACCATTTCAACATTTGCGCCGTCTTTGTCTATCTTGTTGATAGCGACGATTATCGAAACACCGGCTGCCTTTGCGTGGTTGATAGCCTCTATCGTCTGCGGCATGATACCGTCGTCTGCGGCAACTACGAGTATTGCAATATCGGTTACCTGTGCGCCTCTTGCTCTCATCGTGGTGAAAGCCTCGTGACCGGGAGTATCAAGGAATGTGATCTCCTTGCCGTTTATCTGTGCTCTGTACGCGCCGATATGCTGAGTGATACCGCCTGCTTCGGTTGCCGTTACATTCTCCTGACGAATTACGTCAAGCAGAGATGTTTTACCGTGATCGACGTGACCCATAACTACAACGACAGGCGCTCTCTCGACAAGATTCTCGTCCTTGTCCTCGCTGTCGTCGATGATCCTCTCTTCAATAGTAACAACGACTTCTTTTTCAACCTTGGCATGGAATTCCATCGCCGCAAGCGCTGCGGTATCGAAATCTATAACATCATTCACGGAAGCGGCTACGCCCATCAGGAACAGCTTCTTTACAAGCTCTGTTGCAGTAACCTTGAGTCTGAGTGCAAGCTCCGAAACTACTATCTCATCGGGGATCGTAACGGTGATAGGCTTCTTCCTTCTCTCCGATTCGATCCTCTTAAGACGCTCCTGCTCTGTTTCCTTGCGGGAATTCTTCGGCTTTCCCTTGCGCTGGGATTTCTGGTTGATCTTCTGCTTGCTTACGATATTGTCGCTCTTGATCTTCTCACTTGCAAGATCGTCATACTTTGAGTTGTATCTCTCGATATCGACAACTGCAGCTCTCGTATCTATGACTCTCGAACCTCTTCTGCCGCCGTTATCGCTGGAGTAATACCCATTGTCGGCAGGCTCGTTCTGTGCAGGCTGAGCATTCTGCTGAACCCTGCGGTCGGCAGGCTTTTTATCCTGCTTCGGCTCGGGCTTTTTGTTGTTCTGGGGCTTCTGCTTGTTATCGGCATTTTTCTGATTCTTCTCCTGTCTCGGAGAATTCTTCCTGTCGTCTTTGCTTTCCCTGCCCTCTTTGTTCTCTCTGCCGTCCTTGCTGTCTCTGCTCTTGCTGTCCTTCTTGTTTTCTTTATTATTCTCTCTGGGGCTTCTGTTATTCCTGTTGTCCTTTTTATCTTTCGTGGTACCTTTGGAATCCTTTGTTTCCTCTGTGTCCTCTGTGTCCTTCTTGTCCTTTGTACCCTCTGTGTCCTTTGTGTCCTTTGTTTCATCCGTGTTCTTTGTATCCTTCGGTTCTGTCTCCGGAGCGATCTCGGGTGCAGCTTCGCTCTCCTCGGAAGCATTCTCTGCTTCCTGTTCCTCTTCATTCGATGCGGAAGCAAGGTAAGAATTCAGATCGCCGATCTCAAATTTCTTTGTGAAATGCTCGAAAACAATGTTAAGTTCATCTTCCGTCAATGAAGACTGAGCGCTCTTTTTCTTTGTATCGGGTCCGGCATACTCCTGCAGAGTATTAACGATCTCCTTAGCCGGAACACCGAGATCCTTCGCTATATCATTCACCTTGTATCTTATCATCATATTAACATTCCTCCTTTTCGTCGGTAAGCTTCTTTTTCAGACTGTTCGCAAAATTCGGGTCGTCAATCGAAACAACTGCGGCTAATTTTCCGACTGCAAAGCTCAGCTCGTCTTTGGTGCAATCGGACAGCACCGTATGTACACTGTATTTCCGTGCGTTTTTCATTATGGTATTCTTCGTGTGTTCGGAAATATCTCTCGCCATTAACACAAGCTCGGCTTTTCCTTCCGACATTGACGAAATAACGGGATCGCATCCGATCGTGAGTTTTCCGGCTCTTCTGATAAGCCCCAAAAAGCCCGTCACGTTATTATTCATATTCCGATAATTCCTCCTCCATGACTTTAAATACCTCTGCGGGTATATTGCAGGAAAAAGCCTTCTGAAATCTGCCTGCTTTCTTTGCTGCGGCAAAGCATTTCATACTTCTGCAAAGATACGCTCCTCTGCCGGGCTTCTTGCCTGTAAGGTCGAGAGAAACCTCACCCTTTTGTGTGACATTTCCCTGATCGTCTTTTATATCGGGAGCCTTCACGACTCTGATAAGCTCCTTTTTTGGCTTCATCTCACCGCAGCCGCTGCATTTCCTCAGCGGTATTTTCTTTTTAACCACAGTCACTCCGCCCTTCATCTTGTCTATTTATTATCTTAAAGATCAACAATCTCCTCGTCCGTATCATCGGAACTCAAGATGTTCTCCTCATCGTCGTTAGCTTTATATATTCCGCTTTCGGGACGAATATCGATCTTCCACTCCGTGAGTCTCGCCGCAAGTCTTGCGTTCTGTCCTTTGTTGCCTATCGCAAGTGAAAGCTGATCGTCGGGAACGGTAACTTCGCACTTTTTCACTTTGTTTTCCGGGTCGTCCTCAACTATCTTAACACTCAGTACAGCCGCCGGGGAGAGCGCATTTGCGATAAACTCCTCGGGCTTATCTTTGTACTCTATAATATCGATCTTCTCGCCGCCAAGCTCTTCGACGATTCTCTCTACTCTTGTTCCTCTTGCGCCGATACATGCGCCTACCGGATCAACGTCTGCTTTCTTCCTGAGTACGGCTATCTTTGTTCTTGAACCCGGCTCTCTTGCAACCGCCTTGATCTCGACTATACCGTCCTTGATCTCGGGAACTTCCAGCTCGAACAATCTCTCTATAAACTCATTGCATGTACGGCTGATGATCGCCTTCGGGCCTTTGTTCTTGCCCTTCTTGCCGGGAACAGGCTCGGTCTCGTTAAGTATATCGGCGATATATACCTTAACAACATCGCCTTCTTTAAGGTCTTTGAGTCCTGCCTGTTCTGCCTTTGTAAGCGTGGCGATCGACTTATCTATCTTGATCGAAGCGTTGCCCGAGATGGGGTCGATATTGACAACATATGCCGAAACGATCTCTTTCTGCTTCTTTGAGAACTCCTCGATAGTCAATTCCCTCTCTTTATCTCTGATACCCTGCCTGATAACGCTTCTTGCATTCTGGATAGAGATTCTTCCGAGCTTCTTCGGGTCAACGGCTATCCTGACCTTACTGCCTATCTCTGCGTTGATGTCTATGTCTCTTGCGTCATGTTCGGAGATCTCCTTGTTGGGATCGGTCACATAATCTACTACAGTCTTCTGAATAAAAACGCTGAAGATCTCTTTTTCTTCATCAACGATAAAAACAACATCGTCGTTGTCAAGGCTGCTCTTGCATGCCTTTTCGATCGACTTCTTAATATTTTCGATTATAGATGTAACGGGCACACCTCTTGTTTTTTCAAGCTCCTTCATAGCTTCAAACATATTAAACTCATTCTCGGTGCTTGCGCTTTTCTTTTTCATATTTATTTATCCTTTCTGTAAATTAGATACTATTCAAAATCATCCAGCTTAATATAAACAGCTTCTTTCTTATTAAAAGTAACCTCGTTCTCGGCGCTGTGATCTTCGACAGTGACCTCGCCGTTATCATAAGCTTTAAGAACTCCGTTGAATTCCTTGCCTATACCCTCTATCGGGCGAATCATTTTAACCATAATATCTGCTCCTATGTACGCGTCAAAATGCTCGTCACGGATAAGCTCCCTTTCTATGCCCGGAGAGCATACCTCAAGGCAATACTCGCCGTCTATCGGGTCAAGCTCGTCAAGCGGCGCATCTATGGCACGGCTTACATTCTCGCAGTCCTCGATGGTCACTCCTTCGTCACGGTCGATGTAAATTCTCAGATACCATGACGCTCCCTCTTTCACATAGCGCACGTCCCAAAGTCGAAGCCCCTGAGAAACAACTATAGGCTCTGCCAATGCCCACACGCTCGAAACGGTATTACCGCCCTTTTTCTTAGCCATTTAATCACTCCGTATCAAATATAAAGGAGCGGACTGTTTTCTGTCCACTCCCTTGTTTAATAGTCTTACTTTGTTATTATAACACATTGCTGAATGAATTTCAAGTGCTTTTTTACTTTCTTTCATGTCTTTTAAATAAGTATACGAATATAACAAACGTCGATGTCCCCCGCCTCGTAAGGCTAAGGGTTCCATACGTCCGTCGGGGACGGCTCCCAGCCGAAGGAGCTTAGCTCCTCGTTTAACAAGTTCCGACTAAAAAGCATATGTAATACTTTTTCAGATTTCTGTCCGGTTAATATTGCCAAATTGTAAAAAAATATCTTTACAAATCGTGAAAAATGAGTTATAATATCAATAAAGATGATAATTATTTCTTATCTTCTAAATTAATAAAGTTATTGATCTCTTACTCGTGCTGCCTTGGTCTACATTATTTGCAACAAAAGGGGGTGGTGAATATGAGAACTCAAAACTACTCGCGAAAACGCCAGGCGATATACGATCTTATGCTTTCCACTCAGGAACACCCGAGTGCGGAATGGATATATACCAAGCTGAAGCCCGAATTTCCAGATCTCAGCTTGGGTACTGTATATCGCAATCTGAAGCTTTTGGAGGAGAACGGAGCGATCCGAGCGGTGACCGTCATATCAGGCTCGGAGCATTACGATGCAATTATGACTCCTCATCCGCATTTTATCTGCAATCTGTGCGGGAAAATACAAGATCTTCCTGCAAAGTTCCTGCTGCCGGAGCTTACGAGCGTGAAACGTATACGCGGAGTAGGGCAGATAGACTTGACAAGTCTGATCTATTACGGATGCTGTGAGGAGTGTTCGGACGAAAATAAGGTATAAAAACTCGGGAATGAGTTTATATAATAAAGTTTAAATACAGAAAACGGAGGAATTATTATGGCAAAGTTTGTATGTACGGTATGCGGTTATGTTTTTGAGGGTGACAAGGCTCCCGATTTCTGCCCTATCTGTAAGGCTCCCGCAGAGAAATTCAACAAGGTAGACGGCGAGATGTCCTACGCTACATTACATATCATCGGTGAGGGCGCAAAGGGCAAGGTTGAAGACGATGTTTACAACGAGCTGGTTGCAAACTTCAACGGCGAGTGCAGCGAGGTTGGTATGTATCTTGCAATGGCAAGGGCAGCAGACAGAGAGGGTTATCCCGAGATCGCAGCTGCTTTCACAAAGTATGCTTTTGAAGAAGCTGAGCACGCAGCAAAGTTTGCAGAGCTTCTCGGCGAGGTTGTAACGCCCGACACAAAGAAGAACCTTCAGATGAGAGCAGACGCAGAGGCAGGCGCTTGCGCAGGCAAGTTCGAGCTTGCTAAGAGAGCTAAGCAGCTCGGTTACGACGCTATCCACGATACCGTACACGAGATGGCAAAGGACGAGGCAAGACACGGCGCAGGATTTGCAGGACTTCTCAAGAGATATTTTGAGTAATCTATGTTTCGGAATAAGCAGCAATCGACACGGTTGAAGAAATCGAACATCAATTTAGGCGATCGTATTTCATATTATCATTTCTGCAGTCCCAAGGGGATCAACAGCACCGATGTGTACTACAGTGCCGCCGAGAGAGTGGTTCGTTTTCGTGTGTCGCTTGCGAACGGCAGCGGGTGGTATTATGCCCAGCCCGTACCGAAAAGTGTAAAGACCGTCGATGCATTACTGGATCATCTTGTTAAGTATTACGGGTGCAGGATCAATGCATTTCCGCAGGATATATCTGCGAACCCGATCGCAGACAACATGATGCAGAATGATGAAACACTTCTTATGGACTCTCCGTTTATGTAGGACGGCTGTTCATAAGCACAAAGAACATAATAATTATCCCCCGGATTTTTTGATTCCGGGGGATTTTGTTACTCTGCCGTTGTAAAATAACCTATTCTTCTGAAACGCTTGTATCTGTTGTCGAGCAGCTTTGAAGACGACTGCTTCATCATTTCCTTTAAGTCCTTTTTGAGCTGATGTCTGATTGAGTTGCACATCTTGTCAAAGTGATCGAAATCCTCTGTAATTATGCCCTCTATGACCTTGAACTCTCTCATGTCGGACGCAGTGATCTTCAGGCACGCCGCAGCGTCCGCGACTTTTCCGCTGTCCTTCCAGAGTATGCTTGCGCAGCCCTCGGGCGAGATAACGGAGTATACTGCATTTTCGAGCATATACACCTTGTCTGCCGTAGCAAGTGCCAGTGCGCCGCCCGAGCCGCCTTCACCGATAACTATAGTGATGACCGGTGTTTTAAGCCCCATCATTTCGAGAATATTCTCTGCGATCGCCTGCCCCTGACCTCTCTCCTCTGCCTCTGCGCCGCAGTACGCTCCGAGAGTATCTACAAAGCAGATAACGGGACGATGGAATTTCTCCGCCTGCTTCATGAGCCTGAGCGCCTTGCGGTAGCCTTCGGGCTTGGGGCAGCCGAAGTTTTTCTGCATTCTCGACTGTAAGTCCGTACCCTTGTCGATAGCGATGAATGTTGCGGGTATATCGTCGTCAAGATAGCCTATGCCGCTGTATATCGCAGCGTCGTCGCCGAAGCGGCGGTCACCGTGAAGTTCTAATATATTCTTGAATATCCGGTTGACATACGCGCTGCCCGTCGGACGTGTGCTTGCCCTTGCTGTTTTCAGTTTTTCGTACGGCGTCATGCTTTAGCCTCCTTTGCGGAATGGATATTAAGAATATTGATAAGCGTCTCTCTGAGCTTTTCTCTCGGAACAATAGCGTCGATAAAGCCGTGTTCGAGCAGGAACTCCGCGCTCTGGAAATTGTCGGGCAGCTTTGATTTTGTCGTCTGTTCTACAACTCGTCTGCCTGCAAAGCCGACAAGCGCCTTCGGTTCTGCGAGGATAATATCTCCCTGCATTGCAAAGCTTGCTGTACAGCCGCCCGTGGTGGGGTCTGTGAGAACGGTGATGTAGAGGTTGCCCTCGCTTGAGTGACGCTTTACCGCGCCGCTGACCTTGGCCATCTGCATAAGCGAAACGATGCCCTCCTGCATTCTTGCTCCGCCCGAAGCCGTGAACCCGATCACGGGAAGGCTGTGTTCCGTTGCGTATTCAAAGATAGAGGTGATCTTCTCTCCGAGTACCGAACCCATACTTGCCATCATAAAGCGTGAGTCCATCACAAAATACGCGAACTCATTTCCGCCGAGCCTTGCCGTGCCGACTGTTACAGCGTCCTTCTCGGACGTTGATTTTTTCGATTTTGCAAGCTTCTCGGCATATCCGGGGAATTCAAGAAAATCTACGCTCTCGAAGTTGTCGAACATATCGGTGCGTGATTTTCTGTCGGCGATAAGGCGTATCCTCTCTTTGCCGCCGATACGGAAATATTTTCCGCACTGCGGGCATATCATATGATTTCTGAGCAGCTGATGCTTGCTTGCCTCGTTGTTGCAGCCCTTGCATACAAGCGTGACGTTTTCGGTCTTTCTGATAAGGGACTCAACATCGGGCAGCTGGCTTGTGCTCGTGATAAAATTAGAAATATTTGTAAAAATATTAGCCATAGTGCTTCCCCTCACATTTAAGTTATTTTATCAGGGCAAACGAGAACTGCGCTGACACGCACAGCTTACCCTCTACATATGCCTTACCCTCGGCAAAATAGAACGGCGCTTTGACCTTTGTGATTTTGCACTCCGTCTCGATCGTATCTCCGGGGAGAACCTTGTTCTTGAATTTTACTTTATCGAGTCCGGTGAAGTACGGAGTCTGTCCGTTTGCAACGTCCGCAAGCAGAACGCAGCTTGACTGCGCCATGATCTCGCAGAGGATAACGCCCGGTACAACGGGATTTCCGGGGAAGTGTCCCTTAAGGAAGAACTCGTCGCCCGTAATGTGCTTTTTTCCGTACGCCACGCCGTCACGAACTTCCGCTTCGTCGATCAGAAGCATATTGTCACGGTGGGGAATGATCTTCATTATTTCTTCTTTATTCATAGCGGTCACCTCTTACTTAACGGCAGTGAATGCAAGGCATGTGTTGTGTCCGCCGAAGCCGAGATTTGTCGAAAGAGCAAGCTCGATCGGAGTCTTTACAGCCTTGTTGGGCGTATAGTCGAGGTCGCATTCCTCGTCGGGTTCAACATAGTTGATAGTCGGCGGAACGATACCCGTTCTGAGTGTGTTTATTGCGGTGATCGCCTCTATTGCGCCCGCAGCGCCGAGCATATGACCCGTCATTGACTTTATGGAGCTTATGTGAAGCTTGTAAGCGTCCTCGCCGAATACGTTCTTGAACGTCCTTGTCTCGGTGAGATCGTTGTAGTGTGTGCTTGTGCCGTGCGCATTGATATATATCTTGTCTGCTTCGACGGCAGGTATATCCTTCATGGCTTCTTTAACGGCATTTGCGGTGTATACCGCGTCGGGGTCGGGTGATGTCACATGATATGCGTCGCACGTTGCGCCGTAGCCCGATACCTCTGCGTATATCTTTGCGCCCCTTGCTTTTGCGTGTTCGTACTCTTCAAGAATGAGAGCTGCGCCGCCTTCGCCGAGTACAAAGCCCGAACGTCTTTTGTCAAAGGGGATAGACGCCGTTTCCTTGGTTTCCGCAGTCGAGAGTGCCTTCATATTGCCGAAGCCCGCAGCCGCAAGAGGATTGATCGTTGCCTCGCTGCCGCCGCAGATAATAGCGTCTGCGTAGCCGTGTTTGATAGCCCTGTACGCTTCGCCTATAGCCGTTGCGCCCGTTGCGCAGGCAGTCGATACGCACATATTAACGCCGTGCGCTTTGTATCTGATAGCGATGTTTCCTGCGGCTATGTTGACGATCATCTTCGGGATAAAGAACGGAGAAACACGCCTTGCGCCCTTTTCGAGCAGCGTTGAGTGGTCTGCACAGAATGTGTCAAAACCGCCGACGCCCGTACCGAAATATACGCCGAATCTCGTCTCGTCGATATTGCCGATGATACCGCTGTCTTTAACCGCCTCGTCTGCTGCATAAAGCGCGTACTGAGTAAAAAGGTCTGTCTTTCTGAGCTGGCTTTTTTCGATAATGCCCGTATAGTCTACATTCTTTACTTCGCCCGCAAATTTATACTTAAGGTCTGTTGTGTCGAACCTTGTGATATAGTCGATACCGTTCACGCCGTTTACGGCATTCTCCCAAAATTCGGGTACGCTGTTGCCTATCGGCGTGAGCGCCCCCATACCTGTTACTACGACTCTGTTCATATTTTCCTCCTGTGCTTTACATTGCAAGTCCGCCGTCAACACGGATAACCTCGCCCGTTACATAGGACGCGTCGTCCGAGCAGAGGAACGAAATTACATTCGCAACGTCCTCGGGTCTGCCGCCTTTCCTCATGGGGATAGCGCTTTCAAACTGCTCCTTCATCTTGTCGGTGAAATTGCTTGTCATATCTGTCATGATGTACCCGGGCGCAACTGCGTTCACGGTAATTCCCCTCGGCGCAAGCTCCTTTGCGATTGACTTTGTAATGCCTATAACGCCTGCCTTTGAGGCGGAGTAATTCGCCTGTCCTGCGTTGCCCGTGAGTCCCACTATCGAGGATACGTTGACTATCCTGCCCGAACGCTTCTTCATGAAGTGCGTGTAGGTGTGCTTTATCATATTGAACGTACCCTTGAGGTTTACATTGATAACTGCGTCGAAATCGGCTTCCGTCATCTTGAGGGCAAGTTTATCACGAACGATACCCGCATTGTTGACGAGAATATCTATGCCGCCGCACTCCTCTATGATCTTATCTACAGTTTCCTTTGATTTCTCGAAATCCGAGACGTCGCAGCGGTAAAAGCTTACCTTGACCCCGCAGCTCTCACCGAGCTTCTCTGCGGCATTTATGCCGTCCTCTTCGGGGCAGTAGTCTACGATAACTATATCTGCGCCCTGAGACGCAAGCTTTGAAGCGACTGCAAAGCCTATTCCTCGTGAAGCGCCTGTGATAACTGCTGTTTTATTCTCAAAACTCATATTTTTCCTCCGTTGTTATAATTCAAGAGCGTCGAGTGTTTCTTTATTTTCTACATTAAATACTCTTACGTCGGGGCTGATCTTCTTGATAAGACCCGAGAGCGTTTTGCCCACGCCTACCTCGATGAAGGTATCCACACCCTCTGCTATGAGGTTCTCGACGGTTTTCTGCCATCTTACCGGGCTGATGACCTGCGACTCGATCAGCGTCCTGAAGTCCGTGTTGTCCTCGCCGTAGGGCTTTGCCGTAACGTTGCTGTACAGCGGTATAGAGGGTACGCCCAATGTGACATTTTCAAGATACTCCGAAAGACCCTTCGCTGCGCTGTTCATGAAAGGCGAATGGAAGCCGCCGCTTACCGCAAGCTTAACGCCCTTGCCCTTTGATTCTTTAACGGCTTCTACGATCCTGTCGGCAGTTTCTTCCGACGTTGCGACTACCGTCTGAGCTGGGCTGTTGTAGTTTACGGGGTACGTATCTTCAAACTTTGCTGCGATCTCCTCGACTTTTTCGGGCGGCAGCTTTATCACCGCTACCATGGTACTCTTTCGCTCGTTTGAAGAAATATCCATGAGTTCGCCTCTTTTGCATACAAGTTTGAAAGCGTCCTCATAGCTTAAAATTCCCGTGAAGCCGAGTGCGGCGATCTCTCCGAGAGAGAACCCTGCCGCAAAGTCGGGCTTGATTCCTTTCTCAACAACTGCGGCAGCCGCCGCAAGGTCTGCGGCGAATACGCACGGCTGAGTGTTTACCGTGCGGTTGAGAACCTCCTGTTCGGCAGAAAAGCACTGTTCCGAAGTGCCGGGTCTTACGCTGTCTGCCATATCGAATACCGCTTTTGCGGCGGGTGAGCAGTCGTAAAGGTCTTTGCCCATGCCGGGCTTCTGTGCGCCCTGTCCCGAGAATACAAACGCTATTTTACCCATTTTGAAGCACCTCCGAGTAAAGCTTCCGCCTCTGTGAAGATCTCTGTAACGATCTCCTCTGCGGTCTGTTCTTTATTCACCATGCCCGAGATCTGCCCCGCAAGAACGCAGCCGTTCTTTGCGTCGCCCTCTACGGCGGCTTTCCTGAGCGCGCCTACGCCGAGGTTCGCAACGCTTTCCGCGGTAGCTTCGGGAGCGTATTCCTCTTTGGTGAAATTCCTTGTAAAGCTGTTCTTAATGCTTCGGCAGGTGTTTCCGCCGAAACGTCTGCCCGTTGTGACAGTCGAAATATCGCTCGCTTTGAGTACGGCGTCCTTGTAATTTTGATGTACGCCGCATTCCTTTGCTACAAGGAAACGTGTGCCGAGCTGTACGCCGACTGCACCGAGCATAAACGCAGCCGCAACGCCTCTGCCGTCTGCTATGCCGCCTGCTGCGATAACGGGTATGTCAACTGCGTCAACGACCTGAGGAACTATAGCCATAGTTGTAAGCTCGCCTATGTGGCCGCCCGACTCCTGACCTTCGGCAACAACTGCAGCAGCTCCGCATTTTTCCATCTTCTTAGCCATTGCGACAGACGCTACAACGGGGATAACCTTTATCCCTGCCTCGTGCCACATTTCCATGAATTTTGCGGGACTGCCTGCGCCCGTTGTGACAACGGGAACTTTCTCGTCTGCAGCGACTCCTGCCACCTCTTCGGCATGAGGACTCTGCAGCATTATATTAACACCGAAAGGCTTATCGGTGAGTTCTCTTGCAATTTTGATCTGCTCACGCAGATAATCGCTGTCGGCATTCATTGCGGAGATTATGCCCAATCCGCCCGCATTTGAAACAGCCGCAGCAAGTTTTCCGTCTGCTATCCATGCCATACCGCCCTGGAATATCGGGTACTTTATCCCGATAATATCGCAAATAGGAGAATTTATCATAAAGTATACCTCTTTTTAAAATTAATCGAACTGCCCCGGAAAGCCCCGAGGCAGCGAATTAGGTCATTAACCTATTTTTTCTTCAACGGCAGCAACGATGTCTGCAACCGTTGTCATGGAAGCGTCAGCTTCGAACTCGATGTCGAACTCTGTCTCGATGTCCATAGCGATCTCAGTTACGTCAAGTGAGTCAATGCCGAGATCCTCAAGCGTTGTTTCGGGCTTGATCTCTGCAACGTCCATGTCAACCTTGTCTGCGATCATTTCTGCAATTTTCTCGAATACCATAATTAATTACTCCTTTTTTTATTATATCCAAACGGCAGGCGAACCGTACCGTTATTG
>CADBRK010000182.1 GCA_902797065.1 uncultured Ruminococcus sp. | reverse complement strand
TTTGCCGTCCTTTACACCCGTGAAGATACAGCCGATATTTGTCTTGCCGACTGTTCTCGGACCGAGCGTTGCGGGGTCGGGGAGAAGCGCCTTCAGGAACTGTATCGGAACGATCTGGTGTCCCTCGAACTCGATAGGCTCGGTAGACAGCATACCGACATTCTCAAGGCAGTTCATATGAGTGAGATAACTCTGACCGAATGTCATAAAGAAACGTATACGCTTTACGTCGGGGATATTCTTTGCAAGAGATTCGATCTCTTCGTGATGGAGAAGATACATATCCTTCATTCCCACCTGATCGAAGTTGTATTCTCTCTTAATGCTCATTGCGGGTATCTCCACCCAATGACCGTTCTCCCAGTATGAACCGGGTGCGGAAACCTCTCTTAAGTTGATCTCGGGGTTGAAGTTCGTGGCGAACGGATAACCGTGGTCGCCGCCGTTGCAGTCGAGAATGTCTATAGTGTCTATTCTGTCGAACAGGTGCTTTTGTGCGTATGCGCAGTAAGCCTGAGTTACACCGGGGTCGAAGCCCGAACCGAGGAGCGCGGTAAGTCCTGCTTTCTCGAATTTCTCTTTGTATGCCCACTGCCATGAGTAATCGAAGTAAGCCGAAAAGCCCTCTTCTTTGCATCTTTTGTCGTAAACGGCGCGCCACTCAGGGTCTGTAATATCCTCAGGCTCGTAGTTTGCCGTGTCCATATAGTTTACGCCGCATTCGAGACAAGCGTCCATGATTGTAAGGTCCTGATAGGGGAGAGCAATATTCATAACGAGGTCGGGCTGTACCTTTCTGATGAGAGAAACAAGCTCGCCGACATTATCTGCGTCTACCTTTTCGGTAGTGATCTTCGTGCCGGTTTTGCCCTCCAATTTCTCTTTGAGCGCATCGCACTTTGACTTTGTGCGGCTTGCGATACATATCTCCTCAAAGACGTCGCTGTGCTGACAGCATTTCTGAATTGCGACGCTTGCAACACCGCCGCAGCCGATAATCAATACTTTACCCATAATTAAATCATCTCCGTATATTTGTTTTTTAAAAATATAGTTTTTTTAAATGCTTGTTTGGTTTATTTTTTTCTCGGAAGCCTTTTGTCCCAGACTCTTTATAAGGATCACGATCCCGAATATAAGCCATTGTATCAGTATCACAATGATACTTACCGCGGCGAACAGCGCACCGATAACAAATGCGCCTGCGCTTCCTATAACGCTTAATATTCCGGAAAAATCTGTGCCGTCAACAGTCACGGCATTACTGTCCAATGTTATCTGAGACGTAAGCTGAGTATAGACCGCAACGCTTGCCAAAAAGCCGAATATCAGTATCATTACCGAAACGGCTGTCATGATAAGCAGCGGCTTTTTGCTTTTTTTCTGCATGATCTCACCTGCCCTTTATGCGGTTTTCACTTTCCGTATGAAAAATGATACCAGCCCCATTATCAGCGAGATAAGCCCGAACACGCCTGCCAGTATGATAAACACCAGCATTTTTATGTTTCCCGCAAGCTGATCGGGTTTATCGGGGTTGAGTCTGATCTTTATTTTGTCCCCGACCTTATAATCGGTTATGACCTGCTGTGTGGTTTTGTACTCCGTTCCGTTGTATGTATAGCTTATGTCGATATAATGCTCGGTTGTTTCCGTTGAAGAAGGCGCATTGTACAATGCGGTAACATCTGCTTCAAAGGTCACGTAATCCTTATATTTTACGCACTCGACTATCGCAAACACGCCGAATACCAGAAAAACCACTGCGAATACGACTGCGATAAATCGGAGAATACTGCTTGCAATATTCTGATACATTCTTGTTATCCTCACTGACATTTAGTATTATCCAGCTCATTGCTGTTAAAACTGCCGGTTTTGTTTTTGTTTGTTTTAGTAACCGCCCACAACATAGCGCTGCACCACGAGAACATCAGGAAATCACAGATAATAAGCCCGTTAATGTCGTACTGTGTATAATGAATACTCAGCGGTCTGTCCGGATTCACTTTGATATTGATATGTTTGCCGGCTTTCGCAAAAGAGAATGCGGCATACTTTACTTCGCCCTGATATACTTTATCATTAAAATAATACAGGATACGGCATTTCTTGCCGATGTCCTCTTCTTTGTACACCGATAATACCTCCGCAGATACGGTTGGGCAGGGCTTCCACTTTATGTTATAGTAGACGATTATGCCGGCGTTTATCAGAACCATTACCAGAAGAATTATACCTATGATCTTCAGCCACGTTTTGACCGGGGCTTCTCCGGATGTTCCCGAATATGTAATATTGATTTTCTTTTCTATCTTCATACCGTCATTCTCCCGTACTGCGATTTGTCTGTTCAAGCTCGTAATCGCTGTAAAGATAATTCTTTGTCGTGCGGTTCCGGAACAGTACACTCTGTTCTTTTTCTTTTTTGGCAACAAAGGATAAGCCCACAACCGCAAGAACAGCCAGTATATCTACCAATCCGTAGATCAGCCCTGCGCCTTTTACGATACTTGCAACCGGTGCTTTTGGGTCGATCTGTATTTTGGTTTGGTTGCCTTCCTTGGCGTTATAGTGTTCCGTGTAGCCTACGCGTCTTGTCGTGGAGTATTCACGGCCGTTATACTCAAATTTATAGGTAACAAAGTAAAATATGCTGTCGTCGTCCGATTAAGTGTACTTCCCTGTGACCTCGGCTGGGACTTTAACATATCTGAATTCCTGTGATGCATAGATGACCGTCATCACAAGCATAAAACCGGCAAAGAGAATTGCCGCTGCATAAAACAGATTTGTTTTTATGGATATGTCTCTGTCGAGAACAAAGTCCCGAGCTTTTTCTATAACGTTCATATTCTTTTACCTTCCGATTTTTATGAAATGATTATCGGCTCTGAACGGCAAGCAGCATCTCTCTTATTATTTTACATGCCGCTGCTGTAGATACTCCGCTGTGGTCGTAGTGCGGGCTTAGTTCGTTGACGTCGCAGCCGACAATATTGAGTCCCGAGCATACCTGAGTTACTGCACGGCGAAGCTCCTCAAAGCTTACACCGCCTGCCTCGGGTGTTCCCGTACCGGGGAATATCGACGGATCGAGCACGTCGAGATCGAGAGTGAAATACACCGGTTTCCTTGATATTTCTTTTATAACCGAGGGCACGTCGTCAAGGCTGAACGGGTGCATGTCGGTGTGCGTTTTCGCAAACTCAAACTCGGCGCGTTCTCCCGAACGGATACCGAACTGATGTATGCGGTCGTCGCCTATTATATCCCAGCAGCGTCTGAGTACGCATGCGTGGGAAAGCTTAACTCCGAGATAATCCTCTCTGAGGTCTGCGTGTGCGTCAAAATGTACGATATGGACGTCGGGATATTTCTCGGCTATCGCACGGAATGAACCGAGCGTCACAAGATGTTCGCCGCCTATCATAAACGGGCGTTTGCCGTCGTCGAGTATGGTTTTTGTGCGTTCCTCGATCTGAGCAAGACACGCTTCGGTGTCGCCGATGCGAAGCTCGATGTCTCCGCTGTCCATAACCGAGTAATCCTCCAGATCTCTGTTCTGATACGGGCTGTAGGTTTCTATTCCGAAAGACTCGCTTCTTACAGCCTGAGGGCCGAAGCGTGTGCCCGGGCGGAACGATGTCGTTGAATCAAAAGGCGCACCGAACAGAACCGTTTCTGCGTCTTTATAACCGCAGTCGCAGGCGATAAATGTCTGTATATTTTTATTCAACACTTTTAAGCAGCTCCTCTACATATGCGGGAATATAGAATGCGCCCTTGTGCAGCGTAGTTGTATAGTAACGGCAGGTGAGCGCGCGCATATTCCAGCGTGTTTCGTTAAGGTCTCTGAGCGGATGATATTTCTTTGATGCAAAGCCGAACAGCCAGTGACCCGACGGGTATGTCGGTATATGCGCCTGATATACCTTTGCTATCGGAAATGTATTGACTATGTTTTTGTGCGCCCTCTGGCATGCCTGAGCGTCCTCGGGGTAAAACGGGCTTTCGTGCTGATTGATAAGGATACCGTCGTCTTTCAGTGCTTTGTAGCAGTTGCCGTAAAACTCCTTCGTGAAAAGTCCCTCTCCGGGGCCGAACGGGTCGGTAGAATCTACTATGATGAGGTCGTACTCGTTCTCTTTGAAGCGAACGAAGCGCAGTCCGTCCTCAAAATGCAGATCAAGTCTCGGGTCGTCAAATCGGCAGGCTGTCTGAGGGAGATACTTCTTGCAGACTTCTACTACAAGCGGATCGATCTCAACCATGTCTATATGTTCGATGTCGTGATAGCGAACAAGCTCGCGCACAACGCCGCCGTCGCCTGCGCCTATGACAAGAACCTTCTTTACGTTCGGGTGTACCGCCATCGGCACATGAGTTATCATTTCGTGATATATGAATTCGTCTTTTTCGGTGAGCATCATATAGCCGTCAAGCGTCAGAAACCTGCCGAACTCGGGCGATTCAAATACGTCTATTCGTTGAAATTCACTTTTGCCGCTGTACAGCTGTTTATCCACACGAATGGATATTTGTACATTCGGCGTGTGATTTTCGGAAAACCAAAATTCCATATTAACCTCCGGTAATAATCATAATCTATTTAATGACATTCAGCGTATTCACGTCGGGATCCTCGGGACCCGTAAGGCTGCAGCCCTTTTCTTTTGCGTAGCGGATATAATCGAGTATGTCTTTTGTGATAAGCTCGCCCGGTGTGAGTATCGGTATGCCGGGGGGGTAACACATTACAAACTCACTGCATACTCTGCCCAAAGTGCTCTCTATCGGCAGACTTTCCGAGTCCGCATAGAATGCCTCCTGCGGCGTGGCTTTTACGATCGGCTCGATATATTCCTGATGAGTAATGCCCGTGCCGCTGCGGGAGTATCTTCTCTTTATTTCATACAGTGCGCTTACAAGCCGCTCGATGTCTCTCTGCCTGTCGCCTACGGATATATATGCGAGGAAGTTCCCCAGATCTCCGAACTCTATCTGTATATCATATTCGTCACGCAGAAGGTTGTATACCTCTATTCCCGCAAGACCGATACCGAGAGTGTTGACGGACAGCTTTGTGCGGTCAAAATCGAATACGCTGTCGCCGTTTATCAGCTCGCTTGAAAATGCGTAATATCCGCCGATAAGATTTATATCCTTACGGGCGTATTCCGCCATATCGATGACCTTGCCGTATATCTCCTTGCCTCTTAACGCAAGGTTTCTTCTTGAAATATCAAGGCTCGACATAAGCAGATAAGAACCGCTCGTTGTTTGTGTAAGATTGATTATCTGGCGCACATAGCCCTCCGACATAGCGGGACCTATCAGCAAAAACGAGCTTTGAGTAAGACTTCCGCCCGATTTGTGCATAGAAGCCGCCGCCATATCTGCGCCTGCCGCCATAGCAGAGACAGGCATGTTTTCTCCGAAATAGAAATGCGTTCCGTGTGCCTCGTCAACCAGGCACAGCATATTGTTTTCGTGCGCAAGTTTTACAATGGAACGAAGATCGGAGCAGATCCCGTAATACGTCGGGTTGTTCACAAGAATTGCCTTTGCGTCGGGGTTTGCTTTTATTACACGCTTAACGTCCTCCAGACTCATTCCGAGGGGTATGCCTATCCGCTTGTCGCACTGAGGATCAACATATACGGGTACTGCGCCGCAAAGCACTAAAGCGCCCATAACACTCTTGTGGACGTTGCGGGGGAGAATTATCTTTTCTCCTCTCTTTACGCTTGAAAGCACCATTGTCTGTACGGACGACGTCGTGCCGCCTACCATAAGGAAAGCATGCGCCGCGCCGAAAGCTTCCGCCGCAAGCATCTCTGCGTCACGTATGACCGAAACGGGGTGACATAGGTAATCGAGGGGCTTCATCGAGTTTACGTCAAGATTTACGCACTTCTCGCCCAGAAGCTGGGTAAGCTCGGGATTTCCCCGCCCTCTTTTGTGCCCGGGAACGTCGAAGGGAACTACTCTCTTCTTCCCGAATTCTATAAGCGCCTCGTAGATCGGGGCGCTGTTCTGAGATAAAGCCATTTTTTATCACTCTTTATTAAAATATATTTCTGCCGCTGTATATCTCTATCATCTCGCGTCTGAGGTTATCCATTATCTCAAGACGTTTTGTCGGCGGCAATTCGTAAGCGTCGGTCTTGAAAAGATAATTCTGAAGATCTATTTCTTTGACCATCATCTTTGTGTGGTAAATATTGCTGCTGTAAACATTAATGTCAACTGCATCATACTTTGAGAGTATGTCTGGAGAAATATAATCCTGTATCGAAGCAACATGATGATCAATAAAAAGCTTTTTGCCGTTTACGTCTCTTGTGAAGCCTCTCACACGGTAATCCATAGTTATTATATCCGAGTCAAACGAGCTTATCAGATAATCGAGCGTTGAAAGCGGAGTTATCTCGCCGCAGGTGGCAACGTCTATATCCACACGGAATGTCGCAAGGCTTGTTTCGGGGTGATATTCGGGGTATGTGTGTACCGTAACATGGCTTTTGTCGAGGTGGGCAAGCTGCACTCTGCCCGAGGGCTTCATCGAGCTTTCCGCAATAAGAACGGCAACGCTTGCGCCCTGGGGTTCGTAATCCTGCTTTGCGATATTAAGCACGGTTGCGCCTATCATATCGGTAAGTGTTGTAAGTATATTTGTAAGCCTTTCGGAATTGTACTGTTCGTCGATATATGCAATATAGTCGCGCTGTTCTCTCGGAGTCTTTGCATAGCATACGTCATAAATATTAAAGCTCAGCGCTTTTGTGAGGTTATTGAAGCCGTAAAGCTTGAGTTTGTCCTCCATTGTTGTTGCCCCCTTTTGAGATATTGCTTTAAAACGCAAAAAAGACGGTGCGCTCTGCACCGTCCGTAAAATACTCAAAATTCAAATAAGAATACCGCCTGACGCAATATTCGGTATGAACTTCCAGAGTCTATATAGCAAATACTCACTTTTACTACTCTTATTGACCATTTTACAAGTTGATGCGTGTTTCGCACTTTG
>CADBRK010000181.1 GCA_902797065.1 uncultured Ruminococcus sp. | reverse complement strand
TTGCCTACTGTGCGGTGTTGCCTTAACGCAGAGATTTTGTTATTACAAGAACCTCCACCGTCATAAACATCTTCGTTCGGTTTGTCAATTACAATGTAACTGTTTACGCCTGTCAACGTCATTTGTACGCCGTTTATCGTTGCGGTGAAATTTCCGCTGCCGTTGATTTTGATGATCGGTTCGCTGTCCCATTTTTCGGGATTAAAAAGCTGCATTGTTATCGCATTGTTTGCAGATGACTTCGAAATATTTTCCGCACCCGTATCTGAGTAAAGAAACGGATCACAGTTAAACGTAACCTTTGCAGACACAACACCGCTAACAATAACACTCGGCTCTGTAACGCTTGTTACAACCGCTTTTCGGAAATACCCTATGTTATATGTATCACGTAAAACTCCGTACTCATATGACGACAAAAGCCACTCGGATAACGCATTGACAAAAGACTGCTCCGTAATATTTGCAAAAGTCGGTACAGACGTTACTTTATACGTTACAGACAGGTTCTTGAACCTCTTTTTGTCGGTGATAATATCGCCGCTTTTATGCGGTATGCTGTCGAAATTCAACTCCCGAACAGACAACGCGTAATGCGGATTTTCGGAGATCACTGCGCCCAGCTCCGACAGCTTCTGTCCGTTATACTCAAAATCGTGTATCACGCTGTCACCGCCTTTTGTCTGTAGATCAGATTATAAAGTGTGTATGTAATAGTATAGGAAAGATTCGTCAAAGAAGAATTATCCGCATTGTTGAAGTTTTCGATATTGAGCGTAAAGTTGACCGTACCCATATCCGTTTTAACAACGTCAATACCGCTTGCGGTCTGCGGCAATACCTGCATACGGCTGTCGCCGCTTGAAAGGTTTATTGCGGGATCAACATCAAACGAAGTCGGCAAAGCGTTCTGCATATCCTTTGTGACATCGGTCATAGTATCTGAAAATCCCTCACCGATACCAAGCGCAAGGTTTTCACCTATCTGATCTCTGAATAGCGTTGACGGAGAATGAATACCGAAAAAGTCTTTGATACCGTCCACAATCCCGCCGAAGAATCCCGAAATCTTTTCCCAAAGCCAATCGGCAGCGTTACTTATACCGTCCCATAATCCCGATATAAGCTGACCGCCCATGTCAATAAACATTCCGAGGCAGTCGCCGAACGCTGTAACAAGTGATGTAACAATATCCGGTATAGCTTTGATAAGCCCTACAATTATCTGAGGGATCGCTTTTACCAAACCAAGCACAAGCTGAATACCACCCTCGATAAGCTGCGGCAGAGCTTCGATCAATCCCGTAATTACCGACTCAATAATAGTAGGCAGCGCTTCTATCAAAGCAAGTATTATCTCCGGTATCGCCTGAACTATGCCAAGCACCAGCTGGATCGCGCCCTCGATAAGCTGCGGTATGCTTTGAACGATAGCCGTTACCAAAGATGTAATGATCTGCGGTAAAGCTGCTACCAGAGCCTTGATTATATCGGGCAATGCCCCGATAAGAGAAGTAAATAAGGTTATGCCGGCTTGAATTATCAGCGGCAGGTTTGTTGTTACGGCATTAATAATAGATGTGATGATCTGCGGAATTGTCTGCACTATCATGACAATAATGTCAGGCAGTGCTCCGATCAGTGCGTTTACTATCGTGAATACGCCTTGCAGCAGTACTGGTATTTGTCCGAGTACGGCATTCAGAATACCGTCTATCAGCGCGGGCAGTGCTGTTACTAATGCCGTGAGGATTTCGGGCAGATGTTCGGCTATACTCTGAGCAAGCGTTATTACCGTGTTGATAAGCTCCGGCAGCAGCAACTCAATTAGTGACGTAACCATCGTTATAATCGTCGGAAGTATCTCCGGCAGTATCCCGAGTAATGCCTCCGCCGTACTTGTGATCAGGTTAAAGAATGCCTGCGTTAATTGAGGTAATGCCCCGAGAATC
Source organism: uncultured Ruminococcus sp. (assembly GCA_902797065.1). Classification (GTDB taxonomy): domain Bacteria; phylum Bacillota; class Clostridia; order Oscillospirales; family Acutalibacteraceae; genus RUG592. The sequence continues at coordinate 1,590 of CADBRK010000181.1, read as the reverse complement.
GCCGTACTCAATGAACCGAGTATCTGAGGAATATTCTGTGCGGCAAGCTGTATTCCACTGCTCAAAAAGTTGATTATTGTTTCGGCAAACTCCCCCGCATTTGAAATAAGTGCGGAAAGTATATTCGGCAGCTCGCCCATTATGCTTTCGCCTATTGATATAACGGCATTCAGAATTGTTTCGGAATTGCTGACAAAACCGCTTGCTATAGATGTCACCAGTTCTCCCGCCGACTGCGCTAAACTCGGCGCATTTTCCGCAAGGGTATTCGCTACGGAGTCGATCAGGGTTGAAGCTGTATTTATTATTATTGGTGCATATTCGGCAGCCTTGTTCGCAATATCTGCTAAAATCCCACCTGCAACATCTGCCGCTTCTTCTATACCTCCGTTTTTAAAAGCTTCGGTAAGCTGTCCAAGACTATCTGTTGCAAATTGAACATTTTCCCTTAAGTCCTTGCTAAATGTTTCATAGAACGTAATGCCTAATCCCTCTGCAGCTGACTGCATAAGCTTAATATCGCCTTCGAGATTATCTATCATTGTTGCAGCCTGCTGTGCAGCTGCGCCTTCTCCATCACTTGCACTTACAAGTTCATTTTTAAATTGTTCAACCTTTTCCGTAGACGAAGCAGTCATCTTATTAAAGGCGTTTAAACCGTTTGTAGTGAAAATAGTATTCTTATATGCATTCGCCTGTTCATCAGACATCGTAGCAAGCTTGGAATTGAGTTCATCAACGACCGTGTTAAAATCTCGTGTATTGCCTTGACTGTCGTATGCAGCGATTCCCAGTTCATCAAGAGCCTGTTTGGCATTATCAGTAGGCGTATACAAATCAGCCATAGCACGATTAAGCTGTGTTGCCGCCTCTTCTCCTGTTACGTTCTGTTCTGCAAGCCGCAAAAGAGAAAGCGTAACTCCATCGGCTGTTTGTCCGTAAGAATTGGCATTTGCAGCAGTTTTTGAGAGAGCCGCACCCAGATCGTTAACATTAGTATTTGCAAGCGTTGCGCCCTTTGCCATCAGGTCGGTATAATACTGTGCATTCTCCATAGTATCACCGAAACCTTTTACAGTACCTGTCGTATAGCTTGCGGCACTTTCAAGAGTAAGACCGCCTGCCGCCGCAAGATTAAGCACCTTTTCAATACCTGCGATTTGCTCCTCGGTATCAAGTCCCGACATTGCAAGAATATTTAAACCTTGTGCCGCCTCGGTAGCCGAAAATTGCGTTGTTGCTCCCATCTCCTTCGCTTTTTCGGTAAGATCGGAAATCTCGTCGGTAGTTTTTCCCATTGTTGCGGCAATTTGCGACATCGAACTTTCAAATGACTTGCCTACTTCGGTCGAAGCCTGCACTGCTTTTATTGACAGCTTACCAATATCGGCATAAACACTTACTAAAGCCTTACTTACGTCTAAAGCGGCTGTTCCGATACCCTGCGCTATAGTTGTCATGGCTTTGCCCGCTTCGGCGGCAACTGCTTTCATTTTGTCAAAGGCTGTACCTGTTTTTTCGGTTTGTTCGGATAACTCGTTTTCTTCTTCCGTGAGTCCTTCTGTACTCTCTGCGGTTTGGTCTGTTGCT
>CADBRK010000180.1 GCA_902797065.1 uncultured Ruminococcus sp. | reverse complement strand
ATTATACATTCATTATAATATTTTGTCAAGTTGACATTCCGAAAAGATCAGCGGCGTTATCATTAGCGTATAATTATTATAGGCATACAGAATAAGATAATTCAATACTACGATTAGGCTGATCTGCCGAAAACTATGACCGCGTATCGCCAGCTGCCGATTGGCAGTCGTTATTGTTTTACTTGATTTTCTCTACGGAAATGTGTTATAGTATATACTGTGTAAAGATACCTGAACAGGTTGTTATAGGAGGATAAAAATGACTCTAAACGAACTAAGTACCGGCAAAACGGCTGTTGTTACAAAGGTGTACGGAGACGGTGCGCTTCGCAGGCATTTTCTTGATATGGGGCTGATACCCGGGACGGAAGTAACCGTTGTAAAATATGCACCGATGGGCGATCCGGTCGAACTCATGCTTCACGGGTATTCGCTTACGCTTCGTCTTTCGGATGCAGAAAATATAGAGATAAACGAGTCGGAGAAGAAAGCCGCAGCTTCACGGAAGAATACCGAAATTCGCCGGACAGATCACCCCGGACTCGGAGAGGGAGGAAAATTCCACCCGAAAGGAAGCGGTACTCCGCTGCCCGACTCAACTATGCTTACATTTGCGTTGGTCGGCAACCAGAACTGCGGCAAAACTACGCTTTTTAATCGTCTGACAGGTTCCAAGCAGCATGTCGGAAATTTCCCGGGAGTCACGGTTGACAGGAAGGACGGTTCGATCAAAGGATACCCGAATACTACGATAACCGATCTGCCGGGTATATATTCAATGTCGCCGTACAGCAGCGAAGAGATCGTTTCACGGAATTTTGTTCTTGACGAAAAACCTCACGCTATAATCAATATTCTGGACGCAACGAATATCGAGCGCAACCTTTATCTTACGATGCAGCTGCTCGAGATGAACGTTCCGATGGTTATTGCGCTTAATATGATGGATGAGCTGACGTCTAACGGCGGCAGTATTGATATAAACGCCATGGAGAAGTCTCTCGGAGTGCCGGTTGTGCCTATCTCGGCGGCTAAGAATTTCGGTATAGATGAGTTGGTGGATCATGCCATACATATCGCAAAGTACGGGGAGCGTCCGCTGAGACAGGATTTTTGCAGCAAAACCGAGCATAACGGTGCTGTTCACCGTTGTTTGCACAGCATTTGCCATTTAATAGAGGGGCGTGCCGAGAAGATCGGGATACCTGTAAGATTTGCAGCAAGCAAGCTTGTAGAGGGTGATCCTATCATAACGGAACAGCTTGCGCTTGAACCGAACGAAAAAGAAACAATAGATCATATCGTTCTCCAGATGGAGCGGGAGAGAGGGCTGGATCGCAGCGCAGCGATCGCAGATATGCGTTTCTCTTTCATAATACGACTCTGCGAAGATACCGTGACAAAGCCTGTCGAAAGCAAAGAGAGAAAGCGCAGCCGACGGCTTGATACAGTTCTGACAGGGAAATATACTGCCATACCTGTGTTTGTTGCAATAATGGCGCTTGTGTTCTGGCTGACATTCGGTGTGATCGGCGTCCGGCTGCAGGATCTCATGGCGCTCGGCGTTGAAAAGCTGACCGAAGCCGCAGACACTGCACTGACCAATGCAGATGTCAACAGTGCTATACACAGTCTGATAATCGACGGAATATTTGAAGGAGTCGGCAGCGTGCTGAGTTTCCTGCCGATCATCGTTACACTGTTCTTCTTTCTGTCAATGCTGGAGGACAGCGGATATATCGCGCGCGTTGCGTTCGTAATGGATAAGGCTTTAAGAAAGATCGGTCTTTCCGGGAGAAGTATAGTACCGCTGCTGATCGGTTTCGGCTGCTCGGTGCCGGCGGTAATGGCAACAAGAACTCTCCCCAGCGATCGTGACCGCAAAATGACGATATTGCTTACTCCGTTCATGAGCTGTACGGCGAAGCTGCCGATATACGGCTTTTTTGTAAATGCATTTTTCCCGAAGTATTCGTTTCTGATCATATTTGCGCTTTACGTACTCGGAATCATTGTCGGTATATTTGCGGCATGTCTTTATAAGCAGTTTTTGTTCAAGGGCGAGCCTGTGCCGTTCGTAATGGAGCTGCCGAATTACCGTCTGCCCGGTGCAGGGAATGTCGCTCAGCTTCTGTGGGAAAAAGCGAAGGATTTTCTGCAGAGAGCATTTACGGTAATACTGATCGCCACAATAATTATTTGGTTTTTGCAGAAGTTCGATTTTCACTTTAATATGGTAGATGACGCACAGCAAAGTATACTTGCGGGAATAATGAATATGTTTGTTCCTATGATGACTCCGATAGGTCTCGGCGACTGGCGTATACTTGTTTCGCTCATAAGCGGCTTTATGGCTAAAGAAAGCGTTGTTACCACACTCAATGTTCTGTATGCCGACGGTTTGCAGAGTTCCGTTTCGACTCTTTCTGCAGCGTGTTTGCTTGTGTTCTCGCTTCTTTATACTCCGTGCGTAGCGGCGATCGCAGCAGTGAAGAGAGAACTCGGCGGACGCTGGGCTGTTGCCGTGGTTGTGTGGCAGTGTGTATTAGCGTGGTTTGCGGCGCTGCTGGTGCATTTGTGCGGCTTGCTGATAGGGGTGATCTGAGTGAATAAATTTGATATTATACTTGTTATTCTGATCGGACTTGCTTTTGTTTTTGCAGCAGTAAAGACGGTAAAAAACTTCAAAAGCGGAAAATGCTGCGGTAGCTGTTCACAATGCAGCGGCTGCATTAAAAATAACAGGGGAAAACAAAGATGATTTTTGTACTCTTGTTTATCGCTCTTGTTATTGCGGATATACAGCTTGTTTTGATCTATAGCAGCAGAGCCGGACAATTCGAGAGAACGAAGAAAGAAGAATATCTTATTTTGGCAAAGCGTTATTATTTTGTTGTACTCATCATGGTTATTATTACAATAATAAGCTTTCTGCTGTTGATTCTAAGACAACTACGTATTCTTCTTCCATGATATGCGAACAGCACTGTTTTTCCATAAGAGGTTAAAACAGTGCTGTTTAATCTTTTGTGCATTATTGTTATATACTAATTTAACGGAAAATCATGCCGAATTGAAATGATATTTCGGAAAAAACGGATAATTCCTTGTAGCTTTTGACACTTGTTAATGTATCGTTAATATGTTACAATTATTGGGTATGATAAAAAAGAAATCTTTGTTTTCGGAAAGTGAATGAGGTATCAGCTGTATGGAAAAGAAAACAGTCCAATCAAACAAAAGAAAATCGAATATCGAACTGCTGAGAATAATATGTACGCTGATGGTAATTACGCTTCATATTCAGAATCCTGCGCTTCTCGGCGGTGTGAAGTATGCGAGAGAGTCCGGCTCTTTTTTTAACGAAGCGATCACGTCGTGGCTTTTTTGCATGTCGATAATTGCAGTCGATGTATTTATCCTGATCTCTGGTTATTTTATGATAAACAGTAGCAAGCGCAAGCTTGAAAAGGTTGTGAATTCATTAATCGAAAAGTATACAAGTATTCTTACTTCACTCGGAATCAGCATATTGACTTGTGCGGTTTCGTTTGTTTTCCCGAAATTATGGGGAACAAACGGTATCATTGCATATAATTCTGTATTAGTAATTATACAGGCAGCGGCTTTCTTCAATTTCTTTATTCAGCTTGACCTCAGATATAACGCTGTAATCAACTTCCTTGCAAAAGCGTCGTTTGGAGTATTCCTGCTTCACATGGCAGTTATCAGAGTAGTTTCGGCGCATTTTGACATTCACATGTACTTTCAAAAGGGAACGGTATCTGCGCTGCTGTGCTATTTAGCGCTGCTATTCTCGTCGTATATTGTATGTATGCTTTTCGATTCGCTCGCGCGCTTTGTGATGACGCCTGTTTCGAAGCTATGGTCACAGACAAAGCTGTTTTCGTATGACACGGGCTTTACACTTACGAAAAAGGGTAACTCCTGATCGTCGGAGGGAATAGTATATGGATATTGTACTTCTGATCTCTGTTGTGATCTTGCTTATCGGGGCGAAGCCGTGCTTCAAAAAGCCTAACAGCGGCTATATCTCCCGTGAACAGACAGCGTGTATCAACGGCTTTTTTGTTCTGATCGTCTTTCTCAGGCATTTTAAAGGATATATTGAACTTGGCAGGTTTGATAAAGTGTTCTCGGTGATCGACGGCTGGACAGGGCAGCTTATAGTTGTTCCGTTCTTGTTTTTTTCGGGCTACGGGATAATGCTTTCGATACAGAAGAAAGGTTTGCCGTATGTCAATTCTGTTATGACAAAGCGTTTTCCAAAGGTTTGGTTTCATTTTGCCGTAGCTGTTGCGCTGTTCGTTCCGGTAAATCTTTATCTGGGTAATCATTATCCGCTGAAAAAGATACTCCTTTCCATGATCGGCTGGGACGGTATCGGAAACAGCAACTGGTATATTTTCGATACTCTTGCGCTTTATGCTATGACTTTTTTAAGCTTCAGGATTTTTTCAAAGGACAGGAAGAAAGGACTTTATCTTATGTTCCTGCTGACAGGTGCTTTCTTGTTCTTTATGGCTAAGCACAGACCCGGCTATTGGTACAACACCGCTATAGCATATCCACTCGGAATGCTTTATGCCTCTATCGAACCCGAGGTGGGGAAATGGTTCCAAAAGCTGCCGATGAATCGTTTAATAGTATTCACTGCGGGCGGTGTTCTGCTTGCAGCATCATCGTTCCACAAAAACGCATTCACGTCGTATGAACTGTTTGTTTTGGGCGCTGTACTCGTAATGCTTGTGCTTTCCCTCAAAGTAAAGCTTGGCAATCCGCTTCTGCGCTTTTTCGGAAAGTATGTTTTTGAGATATACATTTTGCAGAGGATCCCAATGCTGCTCCTAAAAGATCATATTTCAAATAAGTATATCCTGTTTGCTGTATGTTTCGCGGTTACGATCATTATTTCGGTATTGTTCCGACTCCTGTTCGATATGATCGATAAGCTGTTTGATAAGCTGACATCAAATATACAGAAGAACAGCAAGAAATCTGCGTAGAACAAAGCTGACAGTACGGCTGAGAATGAATTAAACAAGGATCGAGCGACGACGTCAACAAACGTCGTGGAGCTTTGGCTCCTGCGGCTGGGAGCCGTCCCCGACGGGCGTCGGTGGGGGATTTAAACCCGCCACCGACGTACGTATGGAACCCGCCGCCCAAAGAGGCGGGGGACATCGACGTTTGTTATATTTAAACGAGTCTTCATCTGAGAAAAGGCTCGTTTTTTTGTCCGGAATATACGCTTGTATCTGCATATAGCCGCCGTTTTGCGTATGTGTTATCGAGTAGTTCACGAACTTCATGATGTGTCGATCGTTGACAAATTCTCCGGACTCAAACAGCACTTTTAAAGTTTCGTGATTGTCAGCGTTGACATTGGATACTACAATACACTTCGAGTGAACAGTTTCAACCCCGGCGGTCTCCGGTCAGTAACTTATCGTCTTGGCAGTATCGTCTCAGTAAAAGCCGTTTGATCTCTCACTTTCAGAATTATGGGCGTTTTTTGACTGAAAGGATATTGACAATTACGGTTTGAAATATTACAATTTAGTAAATATCAATAGTTCCCTAACTTCCTGAATAAAAAAAGACAAATAGTGAAGTTAAAACAAATTATGGT
>CADBRK010000179.1 GCA_902797065.1 uncultured Ruminococcus sp. | reverse complement strand
TGATCCTGAAAACAAGCGCAAACAAAGAGCATACGAGTATTGTGAAGGAATATCTGAATCTGCGTGTGATAACAGCCTACGGAATGTTTTTTGCCTCCACTGTTATTACGGTTATCGCATATAAATATGTTCCGCTGTCACTCGGACCCGTACTCGAATCGTCGGGTTACGTTTTTGTGGCGATACTGAGTTATTTTGTCTTAAAAGAGCGTTTATCAAAAAAACAGATCATAGGCATGGCGCTTATAGTAGCTGGTGTGCTTATGGTTTCGTTTGGAAAGAATATCTGACAAAACAAAAAGCATTATTTATCGGAAAGGATGTTGAAAATGAAAGGTATTATTCTTGCAGGCGGCAAGGGAACCCGCCTCTATCCTATGACTAAGGTCGTATCCAAACAGCTTTTGCCGATCTATGACAAACCGCTTATCTATTATCCGATGTCTGTTCTTATGCTTGCGGGAATTAAAGACATCCTTATAATATCCACTCCGACCGATATTCCTATGTACAGACATCTTTTTGAGGACGGCAGCCGTCTGGGCATATCGATAAGCTACGCCGTTCAGCCCGAACCGAAAGGGCTTGCAGAGGCTTTTATTATCGGCGAGAACTTTATCGGCGATGATTCCGTATGCCTTATCCTCGGCGATAATGTGTTCTTCGGGCAGTATTTCACCGATATTCTCCAAAAAACGAAAAAAGAACTCAGCGGAGCGACTATATTCGGCTATGCCGTGAAAAATCCGAAGGAATTCGGCGTCGTTGAGTTTGATAAGAACTATAATGTCGTTTCTATCGAAGAAAAGCCGAAAAAGCCAAAGTCAAATTACGCTGTACCCGGTCTTTATTTTTATGATAATCAGGTAATAGAGATCGCAAAATCCGTTAAACCGTCCGCAAGGGGCGAACTTGAGATTACAGCGGTAAACAACGCATATCTCGAAAAGGGCAGGCTTAAAGTATCTCTGCTTGGCAGGGGCATGGCATGGCTCGATACGGGTACGCCTACGGGAATGCTGAAAGCCTCTCAGTTTGTTGAGAACGTCCAGTCAAGACAGGGGTTTTATATTTCATGTCTTGAGGAGATCGCCTGGAGACGGGGCTTTATCACAACCGAAAAGCTGATCGAACTTGGGAACGAGCTTTCTATGACAGATTACGGTAAGTATTTGCTTTCACTGGCAGAAGAAAATACAATATTATGAGGTGTTTTGAATGAATAATATACTGGTAACAGGCGGCGCAGGGTTTATCGGCTCAAATTTTGTGCATTATATGCTTGAAAACACAGACTGCTTTATTGTGAATCTCGACTCGCTTACATATGCGGGCAATCTTGAAAATCTTGCCGATATTCAGGATAATAAAAACTACTGCTTTGTAAAGGGCGATATTCGCGACAAAGAACTTGTTGATAAGATATTCACCGATTACAATATCGACACTGTTGTAAATTTTGCGGCTGAATCTCATGTTGACAGAAGTATAGTCGAGCCTGAAATATTCCTTACGACTAATGTTATCGGAACACAGGTTCTGCTCAATGCGGCAAAGCAGCATTGGAATCTCCGCCCGGGTGATAAGTATTCGAGAGATTACAAAGAGGGCGTCAGATATTTGCAGGTATCGACAGACGAAGTATACGGCGCGCTCGGTAAAGAGGGCATGTTCAGAGAAACAACTCCCCTTTCGCCGAATTCCCCTTATTCGGTATCAAAGGCAAGCGCAGATATGCTTGTCAAGGCATATAACACCACCTTCGGTCTGCCTGTCGTTATCACACGCTGTTCAAATAATTACGGTCCCTATCAGTTCCCCGAGAAGCTCATTCCGCTTATGATAAATAACTGCATGAATGACAAGCCTCTCCCCGTTTACGGCGACGGTATGCAGATACGTGACTGGCTGCATGTCAAAGATCACTGCAGCGCTATTGCGGCAGTGCTTGATAAAGGCAGGATCGGCGAGGTGTATAATATCGGCGGCAACAACGAGAAGGCAAATATCGGGATAGTTAAGCTGATAATCGGAACTATGGGCAAATCCGAGGAGCTTATCACCTACGTTAAGGATCGCCCCGGCCACGACAGACGTTATGCTATCGACAATACCAAGATCACAACGGAGCTTGGCTGGTCGCCGTCATATACATTCGAGCGTGGTATCGCCGAAACAATAGAATGGTTCCTCTCCCACCGTGAGTGGATGAACAAGATCATATCCGGTGATTATATGTCGTATTACGATAAAATGTATAACAAAGGAATTACCGAATAAGCAATACAGCGGTATGTACAGTTTGTATGTACCGCTTTTGAACAACAGAAACATGATGCGAAGGAATGATAATATGCAGCTGAAACCGGTTACACAAAAAAGCGAATACACGGCTATAGAAAAAATATATAACGAATCATTCCCCGATAACGAGCGCGCGCCCATGAGAATGTTAAAGAAGCGCGCAAAACAGGGGAAAGCCGATTTTCTGGCAATCTGCGACGGTGAAACAATAGCGGGTATGTGCTATGTCGTGTGCTGTAAAGACCTTGCGTATTTATTCTATATTGCCGTAGACAGCTCACTTCGCGGAAAAGGCTACGGCACGCAGGCAATAGCCGGACTGCTTGAAAAATACAGGGGAAAAAGATTTTTCCTTGCGTTGGAGCAGCTTGACGAATCTGCGGAGAATTATGCTCAGCGTGTAAAGCGGCACGAGTTTTACAGATCATGCGGACTGCATGATCTTCCGTTCAGGCTGAAAGAAGCGACGGTCGTATTTTCTGCGATGGGCGCAAAGCTTCCTGCTGAGAAAGACAGCAGCAGCGACGAAACATTTACCGTACTGCCCGAGGAATACAAGGAGCTTACAGACCGTTATCTCGGCTTTTTTATGCGTCACATGGTAGATATGCGGCTTTTAGAGGATTGATTTGTTCTCAAACAGGCT
>CADBRK010000178.1 GCA_902797065.1 uncultured Ruminococcus sp. | reverse complement strand
TGTATACTTTCTCGTCATCGTTTCATCACCGTATTCATTATACCACACTTTTTCGATTCGTTAAAGACTTTTATTTGAGATTAGTATTAATTAATTTCCAACCGATTTTTTTCGTTCGGATGTTTCATGCCAAACAAAGAGTAACCGTGAGTTAAACCTCTACTTCCGTACCGATCTTTTCGTTCTTTGACATCTTAACAGTGTATCTCAGAATTTCAAGTGCGTCTTTGTTCGTTACCTTACCGTCGCCGTTTACGTCGGCTGCAATCATCTGTGAGTCGTCAAAAGTACGGAGATTTATAACATAACGCTGGATCTGCAGGCTGTCCTTCGCGGATACTTTGCTGTCGCTGTCAACATCGCCCGAAGCTGCCTTCGGTCCCGGAGCGGCACAAGCAATATCGGCAGCTGCTCCTGACCCTTTTGCCGTTTCTCCTACTGTTTCTGTTTCTATTGCCGGTATATCTCCTGTTATTTCTAATATTAACGGGCTGTCTCCTGTTTCTGCTTTTGTACTCGTATTCAACCCCATAACGAGATTCGAAAGGAAACTGTACAGCGTATTGTCTGAAGGGGAGTCGGCTTCTTCAATAACAAAATTCTTGATATTGTAACAGCCGTCAAATGCCTTTTCGCCTATCGTCGGAATCGCTTCGGTAATATAAACATTCTCGAGGTTTGAGCAGTTTTTAAATGCGTTGTCATGAATTTCACAGCATGGTATCGTTATGTTTACAAGGCTGACACAATCTTCAAACACGCCTTCGTTAATTTCTACAAGGGATCCGATTATTTCAACGTTTTTGAGAGAATAGCAGCCTTTGAAAGCATTTTTGTATATTTGTCCCATGTATTCGGGAATAGTAATGCTTTTAAGACTCATGCAGCCCTCGAAAGCACTTTCTTCAAGTTCCCAGATGTGATCGGGCAGGTCTACCGTTTCAAGATTTGTGCAGTTCCTGAATGCCGCATAGGGAATCTCTTCTTCGAGGCTGTCGGGCAGAGTTATGGATCTCAGGCTCGTGCAGTTCTCAAATGCGCTGAAACAGATCGTCGTAAGACCGTCGGGTATTCCTGCATATTCGAGGTTTGTGCAGTTCACGAACGATTCTGCGCCGATAAACTTAAGGTCATCGGGAAGAACGACAGTTTCAAGGCTTGTGCAGTTTTTAAATGCCATATGTCCGAGATGGCGGAGACCCTTACCAAAAACAACATCTTTCAGATTCTGGCAGTTGCAGAATACTTCATCGCCTATTGTTGTTACGCCGTCGGGTATAACTATGTTTTTGAGGGAAGTGCAGTTTTCAAAAGCATAATCTTTGATTTCGGTAAGGCTTTCGGGCATATCTACAGTTTCAAGGCTGAAGCAGTCCGCAAATGCGAAGTCTTGTATTGCGGTTACACTGTCGGGAATATTGACGGTTTTAAGACTCGTGCAGCTCTCAAACATGAAATTGCCGATATTCAGAAGTCCGTCGGGCAGAGTAACCGATTCGAGCGCAGTGCAGTTATGGAATATTCCGCAGTCAAAGGTTTCTATTTTTCCGTGTATTTCTGCGTTTTTGAGCCCATCGCAGTAGATGAAAGCAAACATTCCGAGGTCGGTAACGCTTTCGGGTATATCTATACTTTCAAGAGCGTAGCATGACAAAAATGCGTTTGCACCGATGCTTGTAACATTTTGCGGTATAGCTATATCTTTAAGGCTGTTGCAGCCCTGAAAAGCTCCGTCTCCGATCCTTGTAACGCTTTCGGGTATCTGAACGCTTTCGGCATTCCAACAGCACGCAAAAGCGTTATCGCCTATACTCGTTACACCGTCTTGTATTACTATTCTGTTTATGTACTCGCTCAGATACACAAACGGCGAAGTGGCTGTATAGACGTCCGTACCCATACCGCCGTCGAATTCGGAAATGCTGCTTGTGTCAAAATCAAAAGTATAATTGTTCATATCTCCCAAGCCGTAAATAAAGAGTTCGCCGTTTTCGCTGAGAGTGTAACAGAGATCTTCTCCGCACGTACCAAAATCGATTAAGCCGATCTGCGTTTCTGTTTCTGTTTCCGGTTCTTCGGAGTAAAACGTTACGGCGGAAGCCGAAACCGAAGTCATTCCCACAGCAACAACAGCCGCAAGCGCAAGAGATGCAAGTTTGAGTGTGTTTTTCATATTTGATCATCCTTTCTTTGGTAAAAAATTGTACCTTTCACTTATTAGACACTGCAGCACGGGCTTTTTCGCAGTAAATAAAATTTATTTTTTTACTTTTTTGTCACCGTATCATAATCATTATTCAAAAAATCACCCTCGGACATAATACTGTCGTGAGGGTGTTTGTCTGTTATTCTTCCATCTGTTTCCCCAAAAAAGCCGACGCAGACTGCGCAAGCTTGATCTCTGCTTCGGTCGGCGGCGTGTGTTTTTCTCCCGAAAGCATAATTACGGAACCCGTGACGTCGCCCGACGCAATGATCGGATAAATTATATTTGCGGGGCGGTCGAGTCCCTCGACGGGCTGTATCTCTCCGACTTCACCCTGATGAGCCGTAAAGCAGCGGCGTGATTCCATCAGATCTTCGATTACCGGTGTGATCCTTCGTTCGAGATATTCTCTCTTCGGCACGCCTGCTGCCGCAACGATATGATCTCTGTCTGAGATAAGCGTCGGCAGATTGCT
>CADBRK010000177.1 GCA_902797065.1 uncultured Ruminococcus sp. | reverse complement strand
GCAGGCAAACGCCTGCAAGTATTTCGCGTACGAAGTGTTTTATTATCCAAATTTTAAACTCGCGTCCAAATTTTAGTAAGACGCAGGCTATATTTTTTGATTATAAATAACGTTTGTGTGCGAATCGCCCGTCGGCGCGCGGCGACCGTAATGCCTGTCGGCGCTTGCCGACCGAACGCCCCCCAAGGGCGTGACGGGAAGGCGAGCTGTTTTTTTCTCTCATTATGTGTGTGTGTGCCTTTGGGGGCACACACACATTGTTATATTGTTTATATTGTTATATTGTTTAGTTGTATCGGGTCTATTGTCGGCAGTGTCAACGGCTTTATTACGGGTTCTGTTTGCGGTCTTATTGACTGTTCTGTTGACTGCTCTGTTGTCGGTTTTTCCGCCAACTTTATGACTTTGCGTCGGAGAATCTCTCAATTCAACGAACTGACCGGATCAGCCGCACCGGATGTCACGGAGCTTGTTTTGGATGAAGTATTATTCTTGGGCTGTTCCTTTATCCTGCCGGTTGATCTGAAGTATGCGTCCAGCATCTCTTTGGCAATGCCCATGGAATATTTACCCTCTGCACCGTGCTCAACTACCACCGCAACAGCCACTTCGGGTTTTTCATAGGGCGCATACGCTATGAAAGTCACATTATCCGTACCGATATTCTCCGCCGTACCCGTTTTTGCCGCTATCGGCACGGGGTACTTTGAAAATATATCGCTTGCAGTGCCGTTTGTTACGACAGCCCTCATGCCCTCCTGAACTATTCGCATGTTCTCGGTAGATACTCCGACTATCTCTGCTACCTCGGGCGTGGAATTGTCAAGCAATACAGTCTCGCCCTTGTAGTCGGTGATCCTGCTGACAAAGTGCGTTCTCAGTCTGACGCCGTCGTTGGCGATGGTTGCGGCGTATGTGCCGAGCTGTATCGGAGTAAACGCATTATCCGACTGACCGATCGCCGCCTGGCAGGTGTTGCCCTCGTACCATATTTCGGAATCACGTCCCGCAAGTATTCCCGTTGATTCGTATATTTCTACTCCCGTATGTACGCCGAGACCGAATTTTTCCGCATATATGTCCATAACGTCAATACCCAGCTGACGGCCGAGATCCGCAAAGAAATAGTTGCAGGATTTTGCCAGCGCTCCCCTGACATTGATCGCCTCATGATAACCCAGACAGTCAATTATATCTGTTTTGTAGTAATCATAATGCTGTCTGCAAAAGATCGTGCTGTCACCGCCGATGATCCCCTCTTCAAGCCCTGCGGCGGCAACACACGGCTTGAATGTCGAGCCGACAATAAAGTTTCCCGTGAGCGCCCTGTCGAACATAGGCAGAGTATCGTCCGCAATAAGCTTGTCGTAATACTTGTCGTCGGTGACGTATTTTTCCATATCGAATGTCGGGTAACTGGAGCATGCAAGTACGGAAAAATTGTTTACGTCTATCATTACCGCTGCGCCCGCAATGCAGTCGGAATGATCTTTGCCTGCCTGCGTAACGTATTTTTGCAGAGCTTTGTTTGTCACGGTCTGCAGGTTTGTATCCAATGTAAGCGTTACCGTGTTGCCCGGGATAGCCTGCACGGATTCTATCTCCTCCACGATCGCGCCGTCGGAGGTCTTTGTTATGCGCTTTTCTCCTTTAGTACCTCTGAGATATTCTTCGAGCGAATACTCTATGCCGCTTTTGCCTATCTTATCGTCGATTTTGTACCCTTTGTCTTTGAGATCGTTATACTCCTGCTGAGAGATCGAGCCTACCGTACCGAGAATATGAGGCGCAAGAGTACCGTCTTTATAATAGCGTATGAATGTACTGCCGCACTCCACCCCGGGGAAGCCCTGAGAATTCTCAAGAACTATCGCTACCATATCGCGGCTGATATTTGAAGCGAATTTGTACGGGTTGCTGTTGGAGTATCCGCAGAACTCCATGTTGTATCTTACGCTGATTATGTCACGAAGCTCCTGCTTTGTATAGAGGGAGTCGTCGATCTCGAAGTGGTTCACAAACTCCGACATGCAGTCCTCCGCTGTAGCATACTTGTTCATATTGAGCATGCTTTTGCTCTTGATAAAATCTATGGTATCGTCATAGCCGTCTTTGAATTGATAAGTACCGCCTGCGTCAATATATACAGGCAGCTTATCCGTCCATTCCTCGTGACGAAGTTCCATCAGCTTAATAAGCTTGTTTATCAGCTCGTTGAGGTCGGACTCATCTATGTACAGCTTGTTGAAAAGGATCATGTAGCCGGTGTCGTTTACAACGATCTCTTTGCCGTTCCTGTCGAGTATATTGCCCCTGCCCGCCTCGGTAGTCATTGTGTATGTTGCAGACGAAAGAGCCTCATCACGGTATTCGCTGCTGTCGATTATCTGCCACGAGAAAAGCCTCACCGCAAAGGCAGAAAAGATCAGTATAGTCATAAGTACACACAGCGCGGCGCGTACTGCGCTGTTAGGTGTGGAATGTTCAACCTTTTTCATAATGCTGTCCTTTCTTTACCCGTTAAGCTTTGCACGTCTCCGGCTTGCGTCGGAACGTCCCGAGCGAGGCATACGTCTGCGCCTGCGCACTTTTATCTTTTTCTTTTCTTTGCGGAACGTCTTTGACAAACCGAACGTAACCGCATATACAACGGGTGTGACCGCCCAGCTGTAAACTATTCTCGGCAGATAGTGCGAGAGATAAAATTCAAGCCTGCCGTCATAGTGCGGTATATAGTAAAAGATAAAAAATTTAAGCGATATTATCGCCGCACACGCTGCTGCGCTGTACAGCAGCACGAAGTATATATTATTCTTGATGTACTTGTTGTTCCAGCTGGACTCCAGACAGCATATTCCTCCGAGTATCATTGACGTAAGACCCATTACGCCGCCCGTTCCTGCGTCTATGATCAGTCCGCAGAGTATTCCGAAGAAAAACGAAAAGTACGGCATTTCAAACGCCGCCACAGATATAGCCGCCGATATTAACAACAGCGGCTTTGCAAGGTATATTTGGGGGATAATGTGTACGGTACCCTCTATGATGAACAGCAGAAAAATCTCGGCAATATAGAGTATATATCTGTAGTATCGTCTTTGCAAAACCGCACCTCTTTTCTTTTGGCTGATTAATCTTACTTTTTTGAACCTGTATCGGTATCCGAAGCTTCCTCGATAACGCCCTGCCCTTCAAACGACGTTATCACAACTACATCGGAAATTGTTTTTATATCCTCATACGGCTGTATGACCGCATACGGCGTAGTGTCATATGTATTGGTATCAAGTCTTGTCACTCTGCCGATAATAAGGTCGGCAGGGTACACTCCGCCCACGCCCGTGGTGATGATAATATCATTCGGCTTTATTGTATTGTCGGCGGAAATTACAGTCAGCATAAGCAGACCGTCCTCGCTGAATAATGCGCTGCCCGTAGCAATTCCGCTGTCGCCGCTCTTTTTGTCCATAGCGCCGACTTTGGCTTCGGGAGAAAGCAGAGTTTTGACCTTGCTTGTGGTGACGGTCACTTCGCTGATCCAGCCGATCAGACCGTTCTCTGTAATAACGGGGTCGTTGACTTTAACATCGTCACGGCTGCCCTTATCTATCGTAAAGCCGTAGAAATCATCATTCGGGTCACGGCGTATAACGGTCGCAACGGCGATCTTATAGTCGGGGTTGTCGTCCTTGATACCGTAATACTTCCTGAGGATCTCGTTTTCTTTTTTTATATCGTCGTAGTTTATAACCTGCGCCGCAAGTTCGTTGATCTCTTTTTTAAGCTGTTCGTTCTCGGCTATAAGCTCTTCTCTGCTTTTTTGAGAACCGCCCGCCGCATCGTTAAATATGCCTGTAGCCGCCTGCTGGAACGGCGCGGATATTCTTGCGTATATATCGGTGAAGATATTCCTGCCCATAGCCGCCGACACCGCCGCCACGACAAGCAGTACAATGAACGCTGAAGAGATAATTCTTTTTCCGTATTTATTATCTTTCATGGCCTACCTCACGGATTTAGTCATAATCTCCGAAGTAATCTGCGTCGTCGGGCATTTCGAGGCGCTTGCCCGTGCCTGCGACAACGCAGTCAAGCGGATTCTCGGCTACATACACGGGAACATTTGCCTCCTCGGAGATAAGCTTGTCAAGACCTCTTATAAGCGCACCGCCGCCCGTAAGTGTAATGCCGTTGTCGAGAATATCGGCGCAAAGCTCGGGGGG
>CADBRK010000176.1 GCA_902797065.1 uncultured Ruminococcus sp. | reverse complement strand
TGAAACTGTTGCATTTTATTTCAAAATTGTGTATTATTAAATACAATAATAGGTTGTTTTGCACATTGTTTATTACAATATTGAAACCATTGGCTACATCATAAATTTGCAGACGTTTTCTATATTAAATTTTGAGAAAAAGAGGGATTAACTTATGTCAAACAGACTGTTTCAGGGTGTTATTCATCAGATGAGAGACGCTATCGACAGAACTATCGGAGTTATTGACGAAACTTCGGTCGTTATCGCTTGCAGCGAGCTTGGAAGGATCGGCGAGGTAAACGACAGCATTACTTCGGAGACGCTCGGATCTTCAGCTCCGTTTGTTATCAACGGTCATACATTCAAAGCGTTCGGTACAAACTCACGCTCTGAGTATGCCGTATTTGTACAGGGCAGCGACGACATTGCCCAGAAGTATGCGCAGCTTCTGGCGGTATCGCTCAGCAGCATCAAGCAGTATTATGATGAAAAATATGACAGAGGAAATTTTATCAAGAATGTTATTCTCGACAATATACTGCCCGGAGATATTTATCTCAAGGCAAGAGAGCTGAGATTCAGCTCCGAGGTCACAAGAGTATGTATGCTTATCAAGATCACGTCAAAGACCGACGTATCGGCATACGATGTTATTCAGAACCTCTTCCCGGACAAGTCGAAGGATTTCGTTATCAACATCAATGAAAACGATATTGCGCTTGTCAAAGAGGTAAAGGCAGGTATCGACTCAAAAGACCTTGAGAAGCTCGCAAGCTCGATCGTAGATACACTTTCAAGCGAATTCTATACTCACTGCGTTGTAGGTATAGGTACTGCCGTTGTAGGCGTTAAGGAACTTGCGCATTCCTTCAAGGAAGCTCAGGTAGCGCTTGAAGTAGGAAAGGTATTCGACACGGAGCGCACGATCGCAAGCTATGATAATCTTGGTATTGCAAGACTTGTTTATCAGCTTCCGACAACGCTTTGCGAGATGTTCCTCAACGAGGTATTCAAGAAAGGCTCTATCGAATCGCTCGATCAGGAAACACTGTTCACGATACAGAAGTTCTTCGAGAATAACCTGAATGTTTCCGAAACATCAAGAAAACTGTATGTACACAGAAATACCCTCGTGTACAGACTTGAAAAAAGCAAGAAGCTTACGGGACTCGACCTCAGAGAATTTGAGGACGCTATCGTGTTCAAGGTAGCGCTTATGGTCAAGAAGTATCTGACGGCCAATCCTGTTAAGTACTAATACGGAGCTGCGGGGAGTATGATAAGCGAGTATGAGGTTTTTCTTAAATTTCGTATGATACTCCCCTTTTGGTTTGTATTTCAGAAAGGTACTTTTTTATGATTCAATTCAAAGATGTATCAAAGACCTACCCCAACGGTACTAAGGCTCTCAGTCATGTTGATATTAATATCGAAAAAGGCGAGTTTGTCTTTATAGTGGGAGCGTCCGGTGCAGGCAAGAGTACGTTCCTCAAGCTTATTATGAAAGAGGAACAGCCTACAGAGGGAGAAATCTTTGTAAACAACATAAATATAACAAAGATGAAACGGCGCAAGGTGCCATATCTCAGGCGTACAATGGGTATCGTGTTCCAGGATTTCCGTCTGATAGATAAGATGACGGTATTCGACAACGTGGCTTTTGCCATGCGTGTAATCGGAGCAAGACCCAAAGCGGTAAAGAAAAGAGTTTTATATATTCTCGGCCTTGTGGGGCTTAAAGATAAAGCAAAATGCCGCCCTGCGGAATTATCGGGCGGAGAACAGCAGAGAGTCAGCCTTGCAAGGGCATTGGTAAATAACCCCTCAATAATTATCGCAGACGAGCCAACGGGAAATATAGACCCGGAAATGTCGTTTGAGATAATCGAACTGCTCAACGAGATCAACAAGCAGGGCACTACAATTATTGTTGTAACGCATGAACATGAACTTGTGCATAAATTCAAAAACAGAGTTATAGAAATAAACGGCGGTATGGTTACAGCCGACAGCGGCATGGTAACCGAAAAGACGAATGTCCCGATCGCCATTTCGCAGGAGGATCTCGCTGTTATTCCCGAGGAGATAGCGGAGGAAATTTCCGACGTATCTGTCGATGAGCTTAACGAAGAGGTTCTCAAGGCAATAACCGAAGGGGAGGCTGATGACGAATGAGGGGTATCGGCTACCTTATAAAAGAAGGAGTAAAAAGCGTATGGAACAACCGTATGATGTCGCTGGCGTCTATCGGCGTGCTTGTTTCCTGCCTTGTCATGACGGGACTTGCGGTGCTTTTATCACTTAATGTGACGAGCGTTGTGCAGTCGGTAGGGCAGGACAATCAGGTAACGGTGTTCCTGAATGACGATGTAAACGAGCTTCAGGCAGTTATGGAGATAGGCCCCGAACTCAGGAAAATAGATAACGTTTCGGCATGTGAGTTTTACTCAAAGGACGAAGCGATAAAGGAACTCGAAAACGAGCTTGGCAATCTTTTTGAAGAACTGCAGGGCGATAACAACCCTTTGCCGCACGCATTCCATATAACTATGGAGGATCTTTCAAAATACGACGAAACGGTCAAAAGTATTTCGCAGGCGCAGGGCGTATATAAAGTGTCCGACAGAAGTGATGTTGCAAGCAAACTGACAAGTCTCAATGAGCTTACGACCCAGATAGGTCTGTGGATCGTTATCGTACTTGCCATTATATCACTTTTCATTATCAGCAATTCCGTAAGAATGACTATGTACTCAAGACGCTTTGAGATCAGTATCATGAAATCCGTCGGCGCTACCGACAGATTTGTCAGAGTACCGTTTGTTGTCGAGGGTCAGGTGTTGGGACTTATCGCAGGACTGATCTCGTCGGGAATAATTGTGTTCCTGTATAACGGCATGATCGTTGCGGTACAGTATATCATACCCTTCTCCAAAGTAGAGTACTCGACGGTGGCTCTGCCTATGACGCTGGCGTTTATCGTTCTGGGTATAATAATCGGTGCGATCGGCGCGGGTATTTCCATAGGACGCTATCTGAAGATGGAGGGAGGAGAGATCCTTGGCTGGTAAACTTATCCCGAAGATCACAGCCGGCGTGTTGACTCTTATTGCGATAGGATGTCTGAGTGCGGTCGCAAGTTCGGCTGATACTCTGTCCGACTACCAGAAGAAGCAGAAAGAGCTTGATCAAGCCGCGTCGGAATATCAGGCTGTCATAGATCAGACGGCGAGCGATATAGCAAAGCAGGAGGAATACCAGGAGGCTTTGCGTCAGAAGATAACGGTACTTAATGAGCAGATATATGAAGGAAGGCTTGAAATAGATAAGCTTTCTTCGGATATTCAGACGCTGCAGATTGATATAAAGGATTCCACCGATAAAATTTCCGACCGTATTACGGGACTTAAGCAAAGAGTAAGGGTGATATATCTTTCGGGCGAGACCACTTCGCTTGAAATTATACTCGGAGCAAAGGATTTCGGAGATTTTGTGGATAAACTCGAGCTTGTAGCGTATATGTCGAACTCCGACAGAAAGCTTATAGAAAAGCTCCAGAATGACATAGATATTATAAATAAAAAGAAAAGTTCGTTGGATGAGACAAAAACTCAGCTTGAAGACGAACAGAAAAAGCTTGCGTCCCGACAGGACGAGATCTCACGGTTAATGGAAGAAAACGAAGCTTTGCTCAAAGATCTTTACGAGAGCAACGCGGGCGCACAGGATCACCTTGACGAAACAAACGCAGAGCGTAAACAAGTCGAGGATAAGATCAAAGCATATTATGCAGATAAAGCCGCTCAGGAGCGAAACGCAAAGCTCAGGAGCGAAGCGAAAGCAAAGCTTTCTTCGGGCAGTTCGGCTGCGGGGTCATCTTCCACGGCACAAAGCGCGGCGTCCAAAACAAGCAGCGGCGTAACGATGGTAATTTCAAAGCCGTATGCGGATACTTCAACGTCTTCATACGATGACGAGCCGGACGACGATGATTCGTCATATTATTACGACCCCGAAGATCCCGAGGATTACGAAGATTCCGAGGATTACGAGGATTACGAGGATCCTGATGATACGGAGACTCCGCCGCGCACGGTATCTTCCGCGGTTGTTTCCTCCGAAGAAGAGCCTGTATCTTCAGCTCAGGTTCAGACTCCCACGGCGTCCGGTTATGTATGGCCGGTACCCGGGCATTATATTCTTACCTCCGAATGGAACGAAGACCGTGATACATATAATCACGGCGCAATAGATATTGCAGACGCTTCCGTAATGAACGCAGATGTAGTTGCTGCCGAATCGGGCGTAGTAGTTCTTGCAGATAACGAATGCCCGCACAATTACGGCAAAGACGGAAGCTGCGGCTGCGGCGGCGGTTACGGCAGATACCTGATGATAGATCACGGAGACGGCAAGGCTACGCTGTACGCTCACCTGACGTCGTTAACTGTATCGGAAGGCGATTATGTTCAGAAAGGACAGCTGATAGGCTATGTCGGATCAACCGGCTGGTCAACAGGAGCCCATCTGCATTTTGAAACAAGACTTTACGGTGAAAAGTATAATCCCATGCTTGAATATCCAAACATGTAGATCATATTATTATTTTGAGGAGTGACATTTTCAGATGATGAGAAAAAAGACAACTTTTGGTTTTGCGCTGACATGTGTGCTGATAGCAGCTGCGCTTGCTTTTACCGCAGGCTTTCTGATCGCAGGCAAAAAGGTAAAAGATGTGACGGAAACAAATGAAGCTATCGGAGCAGGCAACGAAATGATCAGCGAGGTTTCGGCTATAATCAAGGACAATTATCTCGGAACGATCAATCAGAATGACCTTACCGCAGGAATGTGCAAGGGTTATGTAGAGGGATTGGGCGACGGTGCGGTAAAGTATCTTACAGCCGCAGAGTATGCCGACTATAACAAGGGTACGCCCGGAGAAACGATCATTTACAAGAATTTCGGCAAGGGTATCGGTTATATGAAGTTCCTCGGATTTTCCGATTCCACAAAAACTTCGTTTACCAACGCGCTCAACGATTTCAGCAAATCTACTGTTGCTAAGGTAAACATGCTCGTGCTTGACCTCAGAAACTGTTCTTCAAACGACATTGATACTGTAGCTTTGCTTCTTGACGCTATGCTGCCCGAAGGGGAGACGATCGCCGGTATTGACAAAAGCGGCAACAGAACGGTTCTTTATACTTCCGATCAGAGCGAGATCGACTATGATATTGCCGTGCTGGTCAACAACAACACTTCGGGTGTTGCCGAGATAATGGCTTCAACTCTCAGCGCATACGGCAAGGCTATCATTGTAGGTACGACGACAAAGGGCGACTGCGCAAGAGCCGAGGCGTTCCCTCTCTCAAACGGCGACTATGTTCTTCTCCCCAACATGTATTATGTTACAAAGGGACAGCAGTCGTATTCAAGCACAGGCGTTGTTCCCTCTAATATTATCGAACTCAGCGCAGCAGATCAGAAACTCTTTGACGAGGGCGCACTTGATATATCCGTAGACGCTCAGTTCCTCGGCGCTGTAAGGGCGCTTGGTGTTAATGATATTGTAATGCCGCACAGCAGCGATACCGACACTGACAAGAACTCCAGCGATACAGATTCTTCCAAGACCGGCAGCGATACGGATACCGATTCCGAACGTACGGGCAGCGGCAGAACTGAATCCGGCACGGAGTCGAACTCTTCGAGCGAGGACGAAGATCCGTACTGGGACGACGATGAGTACTGGAACGGTCAGCCCGGCAATGACAACGACAACGGTGACGACGAAGGCGATTATAACAACGACGAAGACGAATACTACGATTACGACGAGGACTGGGATTAATAAATAATCATTTGGCGGCGGCAGAAATACTGCCGCTGTTCTTATTACGCAAAAAAATCACTTGACATAAATTGAATTAGTGTTATAATTGATTATGTGTAACTGTGTTCAAGAGTGAACACAATAAAATGACGATTAAGGTGGAATATTTCTATGCAGAAAAAAGTAATAAGACTTACCAGCGAAGGTTACAAGGCTCTCGAGCAGGAGCTTGTTAAACTCTCCGGCGAAGGCAGAGAGAAAGTAAAGCACGACCTTGAAGTAGCGCGTTCTTACGGCGACCTTTCCGAGAACAGTGAGTACGATGAGGCTAAAAACGCCCAGGGTCAGCTTGAAGCAAGGATCAGAGACATTGAGGCTACTCTCCAGAACGCCATTATCGAGGACGGTTTCAGAGTCAGAGTTCTTAACCAGAC
>CADBRK010000175.1 GCA_902797065.1 uncultured Ruminococcus sp. | reverse complement strand
ACGCCCTTGCCCTTTATATAAACAAGAGTGTTGGCAGTACCGAGGTCTATACCTATATCTCTTGCAAACATACACATCTTTCCTTTCTTTATCATAAGAGCATTCGCCCATAAGGTTACACTTCTGTTTTTAAATGATTACATATATGTATCATTATAAACTATATTTCAACAGAGTACAAGTATATATAACAAAAAAATTTCATTTTTTTAACGACCGAAAAAAAAACAACCGCTCGCTTGTTACAACGGGCGGTTCGGTACTGTATAATATTATTGTTTTCTGTTTTTATTATAAATAATCATCAGCCCTTTGAGCAGCAGCTGATCGTCTATTATTATATCGTCACGCTTACAGTGCGGAATTATCGTTCCGGCAAGGCCGCCTGTAGCGATTATCGTGCATTTCTCTCCGAGTTCTTCCTCCATGCGTGAGGTCACGCCGTCAATGCCCGACGCGGAATAATTGATAATACCGCTTTTCATGCACTCTACGGTGTTTGTGCCTATGATCTTTTTGGGGGCTTCGAGTCCGATCTTCGGCAGCTGAGATGTCCTCTGCGTCAAAGAATCAAGCGACACTCTGATACCCGGAATTATCATTCCGCCGATGTAGTTCTTATCCTTATCAATTGCGGAAACGGTCGTCGCCGTACCCATATCTATAATGATAAGCGGCGCAGGATAGAGATTCACTCCGGCTACCGCGTCGGCAACCTGATCGCTTCCGAGCTGCGCAGGGTTGTCAAGCATGATCTTAAGACCTGTTTTGATTCCGGGTCCCACGGTGAGCACATCGGAATCCGTAAGTCTCTCCAGCGCTTCTCTTACCGTCTGAGTCACGTTGGGAACAACCGACGAGATAATACAGCCGCATATCTCTGCGGGTGACGTTGAGTTTATTTCAAGTATATTCTTTATGGAGATTATATATTCAAGCGCAGTGTTCTGATGGTTTGTAGAGAGCCTTTCGATAAAGAGAATCTCATCGTTTTCAAAACAGCCTATTACTATATTTGTATTTCCTATGTCTACCGCTAAGATCATAATAATCTCTCATTTCTGTATATATTAATTCTCCGACTGCACTGCAGGTTCGGCTTTTTTCTGCTTTTTCTTTTCGGGCATAATTCTCGGCATAGCCGTAAGCAAAGCCTGCCCTATTGCGCAAACCAATACTGCTGCGGCGATAGCCTCCGGGATACCCGAAGCGGTAACGGTAGTCATAACCAGACCGAAAACAGCGGCGAACTCTACCTGTTTTGCCTCGGCGTACTGCTGTGCGAACAGCAGATAGATACTGCCCATTACGCAGATCGTGTTTACCATCGAACCCACAAAGCCTGTTATCGCAAGTCCTACGGGAGACGGCACTCTGATCTTCTTAAGGAAGATCCACAGCCAGCCTGCGGCAACGCCTATGAGTATTCTGCAGCCTACTGCGATCCACAGCGATTTTACACCGTCTATTGCATTTGAAGCGAAAAACGGCGAGAACGCAAACGACAGCAGAGTCGGCGCCATTGTGTTGCTTACAACCGAGCAGATACCGAATGTCGCGCCCAGAATCGCGCCTGCGAGAGGTCCGAGCAGAACTGCGCCGATGATGACGGGGATATGTACAGTTGTCGCCTTGATAATCGGCAGCTGAATCATTCCGAGAGGCGTATTAGCCAGCAGAACAACGATTGCCGCCATAAGTGCAACACTGACCGTCCAGCGAATGTCTTTCTTTTTGTTATTCATTTTTATCCTCCTTGTTATCATTCCGGCAGAGCCGGATACAATACAATACAGTACGGACATATTATAGCACGTCGAAATTAAAAAGTCAAAATGAATTTTTACCACTTTTTGTAATGCGGAATTACGACGCGAGCTTTGAAGCAAGATTAGGTAATACTACGTATGCGAAATACCTGCAGGGGTGTGCCTGATAAACCCTACATACTGTACTTTTTTACGGCTTTTAATTCTATTTCGTCATTATAATTTATGTAGGGTATGTAGGGTATGTATAGTTTATATATAAGTGTGTATAGAGAATAAAAAAGTAAAAAGGTTTATAAAAACCCTACAAACCCTACATACTGTACATTTTACGGCTTTTAATTCTATTTCGTCATTATAATTTATGTAGGGTATGTATAGTTTATATATAAGTGTGTATAGAGAATAAAAAAGTAAAAGGGTTTATAGAAAACCCTACATACCCTACATACTATACATTTTATGACGCGAGCCACAAAGTAAAATAATTCAATACCGAGTACGCAAAATACCTGCAGGCGTTTGCCTGCCGCGTAATACCAGCAGGCGTATGCCTGCCTATTTTTTTCTTGATTAAGACGTTACGTTGTGATATAATATAAATTGCAAAATTTTATCAAAAAGGACGATCTTTATGGAGTATGTTTTTTCAGACAGAGTGCAGAGTCTCAAACCCTCTGCAATAAGAGAGATATTCAAGTATGCGGCAGACCCGACTGTAGTTTCGCTTTCCGCAGGCAACCCTTCGCCCGAGGCGTTCCCCGCTAAAGAGATCGCAGAGATCTCCGGAAAGCTTATGGAAGAAACGCCGATAGCTGCCCTTCAGTACAGTATTACCGAAGGCTATGCACCCCTGCGTGAGTATATGATGAATTACATGAAAACAAAGCACAACACAGGCTCGGACAGCGACGATATTCTTATCACATCGGGCGCACAGCAGATCATGGACCTTGCGTCAAAAGCTATCCTCAACGAAGGCGACGTTGTGATCTGCGAGAACCCCTCGTTCATAGGTTCTCTTAATACGTTCCGTTCGTATAATGCCCGCCTCGCAGGCGTGACTGTCGAGGACGACGGCATGAATATAGAGGAACTGGAGCAGACTCTCAAAAACGAGCCCCGCGCAAAGTTTATCTACACTATCCCGAATTTCCAGAACCCGTCGGGCGTTACAATGAGCCTTGAAAAGCGTAAGGCTGTGTATGAGCTTGCAAAGAAGTACGGAATTCTCATTATCGAGGATAACCCCTACGGCGATCTGCGATTCAGAGGAGAGTTCCTCCCGAATATCAAGTCGTTCGACACGGACGGTATCGTTATCTATGCCGGAAGTTTCTCGAAGGTTATATCTCCCGGTATGCGCGTAGGCTATACTATTGCGCCGCAGCCGATTATTCAGAAGATGGTAGTGTGCAAGCAGGGTCAGGACGTTCATACAAACATATGGTCGCAGATCGTTTGCCATAGATTTATATCAGAGTACGACTTTGACGCACATCTTGCAAAGCTGCGTTCTATATATAAGAAGAAGGCGGAGTACGCTATGGAGCTTCTCGACAAGCACCTTGCCCCGAAGATCACATATCACAAGATAGACGGCGGTTTGTTCATATGGTGCGATCTGCCGAAGAATGTCGATACAGCCGAGTTCAGCATGAAAGCAGTACAGAATAAAGTATGCGTAGTTCCCGGTACGGCATTTATGGCAAACCCCACCGACGAGACGCATTCGTTCAGAATAAACTTCTCCACACCGACAGACGAGCAGCTCAAAAAGGGTATAGAGATACTCGGAGAAATGGCAAAAGAGTTATGATCTTTTATTGAAAGGAACAGAACATGGAACAGCAGACCGAAAAGAAAAAAATCGTATTCAGTGCGATTCAGCCTTCGGGTACGATCACACTCGGAAATTACCTCGGCGCAGTTAAAAACTGGGTAAATATGCAGGACGAATTTAACTGTATATATGCGCTTGCAGACCTGCACACAATCACCGTAAGGCAGGAGCCTGCGAATTTCCGCAGAAATATTATCGACGCATACGCATCTATACTCGCCTGCGGCATTGACCCCGAAAAAAGCCCGTTCTTTATACAGAGTCACGTAAATACACATGCACAGCTTGCCTGGGTACTCAACTGCTATACACAGTTCGGAGAGCTGTCCCGTATGACGCAGTTCAAGGATAAATCCGCCAAGCATGCCGATAATGTCAATGCAGGGCTGTTTACATACCCCGCCCTGATGGCAGCCGATATTTTGCTGTATCAGGCAGATATGGTACCCGTCGGCGCAGACCAGAAGCAGCACCTCGAGATCGCGCGTAATATCGCCGAGAGATTCAACGGCATTTACGGCAGTGTGTTCAAGGTACCCGACCCGTATATCCCGACAAGCGGCGCAAGGGTTATGTCTCTGCAGGACCCGACAAAGAAGATGAGCAAATCCGACGAGAATGTCAATGCCTGCGTTACGCTGATGGACGCTCCCGAGGTTATCATGAAGAAGTTCAAGCGCGCCGTGACCGACAGCGAAGCATGCGTCAGATATGCGGAGGGTAAAGACGGCATCAATAACCTTATGGGTATTTATTCCTGCATTACGGGAAGAAGCTTCGAGCAGATAGAACAGGAGTTCTCCGGCAAGGGCTACGGTGATTTCAAGACCGCCGTAGGCGAGGCTGTGATCGAGGAGCTGCGCCCCGTAAGAGAGAAGTACGAAAAATATATTGCGGATAAGTCTTATATGCAGGAGTGCTATGCAAAATCTGCGGAATTTGCACAGAAGTTCTCACAAAGAACGCTGAGCAAGGCTATGAAGAAAATAGGCTTTGTTCTGCCGTAACAATAATCAAAATTAAACGAGGAGCTAAGCTCCAACAAGCTCGCTTGATTGGAGCGAGCGACGACGTCAACAAACGTCGTGGAGCTTTAGCTCCTCCGGGCGTCGGTGGGGGATTT
>CADBRK010000174.1 GCA_902797065.1 uncultured Ruminococcus sp. | reverse complement strand
GCCATACTTCTCGGCTGCCTGTCCGAGAGTCGTACGTATGACCTCCTCGTGTATTTTGGTAATCTCACGCACGATAGAGATCTTCCTGTCGCCGAATACCTTGTACATATCCGCAAGCGTTGACGCCGCTTTATGAGGCGCTTCGTAAAATATCATAGTACGTTTTTCGTTGCGCAGCTGCCCGAGATGATCGCTGCGGCTTTTTTTGTTTGTACTCAGAAAGCCCTCAAACGTAAACCTGCCTGTGGCAAGTCCCGACACCGCAAGCGCAGAAATAACGGCGCTCGGACCCGGTACGACGATCGTCTGAATTCCTCTTTCGGCACACTGCTTCACAAGCTCCTCTCCCGGGTCGGATATACACGGCATACCGGCGTCGGTAACTATGGCGCAGTTCTCTCCGCTCTCGATCCTGCCGCAGATAATATCGCCGCGTTCACGCTTGTTGTGTTCAAAGTAGCTTATCATCGGCTTTTTGATCTCAAAGTGATTAAGAAGCTTTAGTGTTACTCTCGTATCCTCGGCTGCAATAAAATCCACCTCACCGAGTACTTCCAGCGCTCTCGGTGAAATATCCCCCAAATTTCCTATGGGTGTTCCCACAACATAGAGAACTCCGCTCATAAATAACTCTCCTTGTAATCTCCGTAAATATCTATCATCTCACGGGACAAACCGCTCTCGGTATCACCCTCAATGAACAGCACAGGCTCCACTATCAACCCACCGGGTTTACCTCCCCGTCTGCCTTCCGCAAGGAACAGCTTCGGCGCTTTTCCGTCTCTCTGCTGTACCATTCTGAGTCTTTTCGGCTCGATACCTGCTTTGCGCATAGACATAAACACATCGCACATACGTTCGGGTCTTTGACAGATACAAAATCTTCCTCCGAATCTCAGCAGCTTTGCCGCTGCCGCCGTAATATCATCAAGGGTACATTCCGTCTCGTGCCTTGCGATCTGTTTGTGAATATCGGGGTTCACTATTCCCCCTCCGCCTATCTTATAGGGAGGGTTCATCGCCGCCATATCATATGAGCCGTACTCAACAAGTCCGCCTAGGTTTCTCAGATCGGCATTAATAACATTTATCTTCTCCCCGAGTCCGTTCTCCTCAACGCTCCTCGACATCATATCCGCAGCTTCCTTTTGTATCTCTACAGACGTGATATGCACGGGCGGCGTGTTTCTGCACCAGATCAGAGAAATAGCGCCGCAGCCTGCGCCAAGCTCCAACACCTTCTCGTGCTTTTTTGGCATAGAAAAATTTGCCAGCAGTATCGTATCGGTGGAAAACCTGTTTTCACGAGAAACGATCACCCTGAGTCCGCCGCCAAGCGGCTCAAAATGTTCGCCGTCTCTGAGTACCGCCATTTAGTTTTCACCTCGCTCGTTAAGCTTCTTTTCCATTTTTCGCTCTCTTTTAAGCGCCTTTTTCTCTCTGCGCTTTGTTTTGAACCTGAAATGCACATTTTCAAAGCGAGTTTTAAAATGCGTGTTTATTACCGCTCCTACCAGTATTATATTAAAGCATGAATACATCCATATAAGGAATATCGCAATACTTGTAAGACTTCCGTAGAATGATTTATAGATATTGCTTCCGTCGTTATATATTGCAAAGATCGCCGAAAATGCAGCTATTGCCGTACCCGCGAACATTCCGCCAGGTATCTGGAACAACAGCCTGCGTTTGCCTGCGGGAACAAATTTATACATGATTATGCATATTACCATAACGGTTGCGATAACATTTATGCTGTACAGCCGCTCCGCAAGGAAACGAAATACAGATTTCTGAGAGAACGCCGCCAGCAGAATGTCATCGGCAGTTTTCTCCTTTGTATAGAGCAGAAGCAATAGCCCCGCCAGACCGATAAACAAAATGGTATACAGAACAGAATAGCCTACCATGGAGATGTAGCTTCTGTTGTCATCCTCGCCATAAATAAAATCAAGAGAACGAACCAACGCCAGCATACCTTTCGATGACGACCAGACGAGGAATATAACCGAGATTGAGAAAATACCCATCTTTGAAGAATACGCCTCGGAAATAAGCGATTCTACAAGATCATTGATCGCCTTCGGCGTTATCTCGGTGATCGCCTGTTTAAGTTCCGCCTCGCTTATGCCCGTAAACGGCAGCATGGAACAAAGCAGAATAAAAATCGGGATTATCGAAATAAAGAAAAAGAAAGTTATGCTCGCCGCATTTGTAGAGATGTTCTTCTCACCCATTGCGGACGCAAAGGTGACGCTTTCGGTCACCACGATATTATGTTTTATTTTTTCTAAAAGAGTCGGTTTTTTCATAACGCAGTTCTCCCGTCAACAGCCGATTTCTTCCTTTTATAATAACATATTTTGTATTCAACTGCAATACGGAAATTACACAAAAAATAAGACCCGCCGAAGCGAGTCTTACCGTACTGTCATATTATTCCTCGGCAGGTGCACCAACGGGGCAAACATCTGCACAGCTTCCGCATGATACGCATGTATCAGCATCAATTACATACTTGCCGTCGCCCTCTGAAATAGCCTCAACGGGGCACTCTGCAGCACAAGCACCGCAAGAGATGCAATCATCACTAATTTTGTAAGCCATAGTACAAACCTCCTTCTTCTAAAATATCGTTAGTCGATTGCAAAATGCCATAAGTGCGCATAAACAGCCGACTTTTTTGATGTTTAACAACTGACTTTTTCTCCGTTTTGTGGTAT
>CADBRK010000173.1 GCA_902797065.1 uncultured Ruminococcus sp. | reverse complement strand
TCCAGAGGGTCGCCCTCGCGGATACGCAGCGTTCTGCGAATTTCCTTCGGGATAACCACTCTGCCGAGATCGTCTATTCTTCTGACAATTCCTGTGGCTTTCATATTTATTCTCCCTTAAATTTCTTTTTGATTTATGCAAATATCTCTGCTTTATTATTTTGCTGAACAAAAAGAATTTTATTCAAAAAAAGGTTTTTTGTATGAAATTTTCAAAGCAAATTCGCCTTAGATATTCCTTTTTAACGAAAAATTTTTTCCTGCCGATTTATCGGAAATATGAAATTGACTTTGAAATTATTATATGCTATACTTTTCTCCGTAGCGTTTTCATTAAAATACATTTAAATATGTGGCATAAACTATATTTCTATTTTGAAGAAAGGGAACAGATCATGTCAAAAACAAAAAAATCCGTATTTCTCGGAGTGTGTAAAGAGCTTTGGTACTGTCTTATACCCGCGCTGTTCACTGTGATTGTGCTGTTCGCGGTATTTTTTAAGGTGGGATTGTACCCTTTCGGTGACGGGAGTATCGCATGGTGCGATATGCGTCAGCAGTGTATACCTCTCCTTGCCGATCTCAAGGATATTCTTGACGGCAAAGAAAGCGTACTGTTCAGCATGGAGAATGCCGCAGGTATGAATTTCTGGGGCGTATTCTGCTTCTTTATTTCAAGCCCGATAAATCTGCTCGTCAAATTTGTTGACAAAAGCGAGCTTCATCGCTTTATGAATATACTCGTCACGCTCAAGATGGCGCTTGCTGCGTTTACGGCATGTCTGTATTTCCATTATTGCCACAAAAAACTGAGCAAGCTCGAAAGAATTATTCTGAGCGTGGTTTACGCATTCTGCGGATATGCGATGCTGTATTATCAGAACCACATGTGGCTCGATATGATGCTTCTGCTGCCGCTTCTTATGATCTCTATTGATGTGCTGTTCAGGAAGGGCAATAACATTCCTTACATAATAATGGTCGCTCTCATGATGTACAACAACTTCTACATATTCTTTATGGTCGGAATTTTTGTATTGGTCGTTGTCAGCGGATATATGTTTTTTGTCGATGCGAAGGAATGCAAAAAGAACTGCTATTCAAAGCTTATCGGCGGAACTGTGATCGCTTTGCTTATGACGTCGTTCGTATGGCTGCCGTGTTATCTCGAAACCATGCAGTCCGTGCGCATGGAATCGCCGATAAAAACCATTCAGGAGGCAAATTTCCTCACCCCGTATCAGACAAATCTGCCTCTTGTCTATTGCTCGACATTTATCTTTGCTGCGGTAATGGTCAACGTGTTCCGCACAAAGGGTCACGCAAAGCAGGAGAAGTTCTCGTTATATCTTTTTATCATGACGCTTGTTCCGATAATAATCGAGCCTGTCAATCTGATCTGGCACACTGGCAACTATATGTGCTTCCCGTCAAGATACGCTTTTGTAACGATCTTCTGCGGACTGCGCTGCTGCGCCGTGTATCTTGAAAGAGACGGACAGGATATTGCAGTACAGAAAACAAAGCTGAACAAGATAGCTCAGGCTATCCTGATCGCTATCTGCGGTATTATTATCTTCTATTACGCATGGTTCAATGCAGCGTTTATATACAGCAATTTTAAGCAGCTGACAGAATATACATCATCTCTGTGGGGCAAAGAAAACTCATTTGACGGTCTTACGGCGATGTTTGTTATGTCGATGCTCATGTTCTCACTCATCTATATATTATACAAAAAGCGTCTGCTCAACCGTACGGCGTTCGGCGTGATCCTTGCAGTGCTTGTCACGGCAGAATCCGTAGGCAATCTGTATGTATATATGTTATCTCCTTATATAAACGATCCCGGGCAGAACGACAGCTACTACTCGATGATGAAGCTTTCGGAGCAGGTTAAGGCACAGGACGACAGCGATGAGATATACAGAGTCGGCACGGTTATGAAGGTCACCGATTACAACATGCCCGGCGCTATGGGCTTTAACTCGATAAGCCATTATACGTCGCTTACTGATAAGGCATATATGCAGATGCACCACAGATTGGGTTACAATACCGTATGGGTTCAGGCAGGCTCCAACGGCGGCACCGACCTGACGGATTTTCTTTACGGCATAAAGTATAAGATAAACTGGGACGATGGCAAGGAAACTTGTGATGCGGCATACGAAGGCTACCGGATGGAGAGTGTTCCGCTTTATAAGGGAATAGGCATGATAACAAGCAAGTCTATCTATCAGATGCAGAAGATCCCCGAAATGTACACCCGCCCCGAGGTTCAGGAGTATCTGTACGGCGCGTTGTTCGGCGGTAATTTTGTTACATATTATAACCCCGATAACCCCGAAAAGCTCTATAATACGGGCGATACTTATGTAGTGGATAAAAATACCGAGCTGATTTATACAATCAAGTTCAACGAACGTCAGACGCTTTTTGCCGATTGTTCGGGAGAGTTTTCCAACAGTGTAAGGGAAAACTTCTATGAGTCTATGAATATCTATATCAACGATATTGAGTACAGAGGTACGTACCCGACAGAGGGAGAAAACGGACTGCTCAGAATGGGTACATTTGAAAATGAGATCGTCAGGATCAAGATCAGATTCAAAAAGAGCATTTATGTACCGTCATTCGGGCTTTTCAGCATTGACAACAGGAAGCTGGAAACAGCCATAGAGAATACCCCGATGGGAAAATTCACCTACAAGAATGGCGTTATCTCGGGTACTGCGGAAGCGGGCGATAATCAGGTGTGTCTGATGTCGATCCCGTATAACGAGGGGCTTACGGTAAAGGTCAACGGAAAGAAAGTCGAATACAAGAGTGTTCTGTCGGATTTTGTTGCGTTTGATCTCGAGAAAGGTCACAACGATATAAAGATCACTTTTGTTCCGAAGGGATTCATACTTTCGGCGGCGGTTTCGCTTATATCGCTTGCTTGTCTGATCGCATACGGAATCTTTATCAGGAAAGGTAAGCTTAAGGACAACAAAAAGCTTAACAACGTATCGGAATTAGTAGTAAAGCTCGGCGTTCTTGCAGCTCTGGCTGTTATATATCTTGTTCCGATATTCCTGAATTTTACATACGTACCATAATTAAAGCATACGGTCTGCCGCAAATCACTGCGGCGGACCTTTTTGGTAACAATTCACCCCACCAAAAACCACATCATAAATCTTCGTCAAAATGACGAAAGTCAATATTAGAAATATAAAATTCGGCGATA
>CADBRK010000172.1 GCA_902797065.1 uncultured Ruminococcus sp. | reverse complement strand
TATCGCCGAATTTTATATTTCTAATATTGACTTTCGTCATTTTGACGAAGATTTATGATGTGGTTTTTGGTGGGGTGAATTGTTACCCACGACGTTTGTTGACGTCGTCGCTCGCTCCAATCAAGCGAGCTTGTTGGAGCATAGCTCCTCGTTTAAAGACGTGAATACATATATAATACCAAAAACGACGAGTATGGAGTTTTCTGTACTCGTCGTTTTGTTAATAAAACAAGTGAAGAATTAAATTTCGGAAAAAACCTTGTTTTTTTTGCATTGAGTATATATAATAGAATAGTGAGTTTTAGCAGAACAGTGTTGTGTAATATTTCAGGAAAGGAAAAGACAATATGAGAATTACAGATATTATATGCAGCGAAAAGATGTCGCTGTCTTTTGAGGTGTTTCCGCCAAAAAAAGAGACGTCATACGAGAGCGTTCAGAAAGCTACCGAGGAAATTGCCGAGCTTAGTCCTGCTTTTATGAGTGTAACTTACGGTGCGGGCGGCGGAACAAGCAAATATACGTTGGCTATCGCAAAGAATCTAAAGGATAAATATAATGTTCCTATGCTTGCGCATCTCACTTGCGTATCTTCTGATAAAGAGACTATAAGCAATCGTATCGAAGAATTAAAAGAAAATGATATAAAAAACGTGATGGCGCTCCGAGGCGATCTTACTCCCGAATTGGAAAAATCAGACAGAAGCCGTTGGGATTACCGCCACGCATCGGATCTTATCCATGAGCTTAAAAGCAAAGGCGATTTCTGCATAGGCGCGGCATGTTATCCGGAAGTACATCCCGAAAGTCTGTGTCAGAGAGACGACATCAAGTATCTGAAAGAGAAGGTTGACGCCGGAGTTGACTTTCTGACTACCCAGATGATATTTGACAACAATCTGTTTTTTAATTTTATGTATAAGATCAGAGAAGCAGGAATCAATGTACCGGTTATCCCCGGAATTATGCCGATTACAAACGGAAATCAGGTCGAACGCGCGATAAAGCTTTCGGGTGCATTCATGCCGCAGAGATTCAAGGCGATGGTAGATAAATTCGGCTCAAATCCCGACGCTATGAAACAGGCAGGCATAGCATATGCCACAGATCAGATCATTGATCTTTATGCAAACGGTATAACTAATGTTCATGTTTATTCTATGAACAAGCCGGATATAGCCAAGGGCATTTACAATAATCTGTCCGAAATTCTTTGGAAAACTTTTTGATTCTTTCCGAGTCCGGTGTTTGACGGTAAGGGTAAATCAGATGGATAATGTAATATTTGTAAAACAATACAGCGGTGAAGATGAAGCTTTCGGAGTAAACAAGAAAGAAATATTTCGTTATGCGGGGTACTCGGGTCGTTTTGATCCCAAGAACGATCAGGTCGAAAAGCTGTTGTCGGAAGTCATAGACGATTGTAAAGACGATCTTTCTTACAGAGTATGTTACAGAATAATGGATCTGAGCTGGGAGCAGAATTCTCCGCAGCTGCCGTTCGGGACCGATTCAAAGAATCTTGCAAAATGTCTTGAAGGAAGCAGCAAGGTGATTATTTTTGCGGCAACTATAGGGCTTGGCATAGACCGAAAAATCGCACGTTATCAGCGTATATCTCCGTCGAAGGCTCTGCTTTTGCAGGCTTACGGCGCAGAACGTGTCGAATGCCTGTGCGACGCTTTTTGTAAAGAGATCGGAGCCGGGGCAGCAAAGGAAGGTTTGTTCTGCACTCCGAGATTTTCACCCGGATACGGCGATCTTCCTCTTGATACTCAAAGAGACATATTCAAGCTTCTTGAATGCAGTGTAAAGATAGGCGTTACGCTGAACGACAGCTTGCTTATGACGCCTTCAAAATCCGTGACAGCTGTTTTCGGACTCAGAAATACCGATCACGCCAAGCTGAATAAATGCGAAATGTGCACAAAAACAGACTGCTTGTTTCAAGCAGAAAAAGAGGAGTAAAACGATGAGTATACTCAATTACATAAAAAATAATATAGTGTATTTTGACGGCGGTATGGGAACTCTGCTTCAGAAAGAGGGACTTCGCCCCGGAGAATTACCCGAAAGATGGAATATAAGCCACAGAGATGTTATAGTTCATATCCAGAAGGCTTATTTTGATGCCGGTACGAATATCATATGTACCAATACTTTCGGAGCAAATTCCCTTAAATACGATCAGGATGAATTACAAAGCATAATTTGCGCCGCAGTCGAAAATGCAAAAACAGCAAGAGATACAAGCAGCGGTACGCAGGAAAAATTCATCGCGCTTGACGTAGGTCCGATAGGAAAGCTGCTGAAGCCGTTCGGTGATTTTGATTTTGAAGAAGCCGTAAGCGTATATGCCAATACTATAAAAACAGGCGTATCCTGCGGCGTTGACCTGATCTATATAGAAACAATGAACGACAGCTACGACACAAAGGCAGCGCTCCTTGCGGCAAAAGAAAACAGCGATCTGCCTGTGTTTGTATCAAATGCATACGGCGAAGACGGTAAGCTTATGACAGGCGCGTCCCCTGCAGCTATGGTGGCTATGCTTGAAGGCATGGGGGCGGACGCGATAGGTGCCAACTGTTCGTTGGGTCCGAAGCAGCTCAGGGGAGTTGTCGAACAATACCTTGAATATGCTTCGGTACCTGTTCTTCTGAAGCCAAATGCGGGCTTGCCTCGCAGCGAAAACGGCGCAACGGTATATGATGTATATCCCGAAGAATTCTCCGACGATCTGCTTGAGTACGTGAAAATGGGCGTTCACATTATCGGCGGATGCTGCGGTACTACACCCGATTACATTCGCGCGGCTGTAAATAAAACAAAAAACTGTACTCCCGTGGAGATCACTCCGAAAGACCGTACTCTGATAAGCTCGTATACTCACGCTGTTGAATTCGGACGTTCGCCTGTTCTGATAGGAGAGAGAATAAACCCGACAGGCAAAAAACGCTTTAAAGAAGCACTCCGAAATAATGACATTGATTATATACTGGGAGAAGGTCTGAAACAGCAGGAAAACGGTGCGCACGTTCTTGATGTGAACGTCGGTTTGCCCGAGATTGACGAGGTTGAAATGCTGAAAACCGTAACAACCGAGCTTCAGGCAATTATTGACCTTCCGCTGCAGATAGATACAACGGATATTACGGCAATGGAGACGGCTCTGAGACGTTATAACGGCAAGGCGATGATTAATTCAGTAAACGGCAAAGAAGCAGTCATGCGGGAGATTTTCCCTCTGGTTAAACAATACGGCGGTCTTGTAGTATGCCTTACGCTTGACGAGGACGGTATTCCCGATAAAGCAGAAAAAAGAGTAGAGATCGCCGAAAAGATAATTTGTAC
The DNA here is from genome assembly GCA_902797065.1 of uncultured Ruminococcus sp. Lineage (GTDB taxonomy): Bacteria > Bacillota > Clostridia > Oscillospirales > Acutalibacteraceae > RUG592. The sequence goes on along the minus strand of CADBRK010000172.1, from coordinate 8,731 downwards.
CGCCGCAGAATACGGCATAGAAAAAAAGAATCTTATTTTTGATACTCTTGCCATGACGGTAAGCGCAGACAGCAATGCCGCTCTTGCAACGCTTAATTCGCTGAACACCATAAGGCATAAGCTTGGATGTCATACTTCGCTCGGAGTATCGAATATTTCTTTCGGACTTCCCAACCGTGACATTATTACGTCGGTATTCTTTACTCTCGCTATGGAAAACGGTCTTTCCGCAGCTATAATGAACCCGAATTCTGCCGAGATGATGAAGAGCTATTATTCTTTCAGAGCGCTTCATGCAATAGATGATAATTGCACCGATTATATCGAGAATATAGGGAAATACATAACCGCAGCTGCACCTGCGGCAGCGTCTCGGACAGAGATAAAGACAAGTGCGGAATTTGATTCTCCTCTGCAAAGAGCGATCGTCAAAGGTCTGAAAGAACAGGCAGCGGAGATCACGGCGGAGCTGCTAAAAACGGAACAGCCGCTTGATATTGTAACTATGCAGATAATCCCTGCGCTTGACATAGTCGGCAAAGGCTTTGAGAACAAAACTATGTACCTGCCGCAGCTGCTTATGAGTGCGGAAGCCTCTCAGTGCGCTTTTGAGCAGGTCAAGAAAAAGATGTCCGATCCTTCCGGGAACAGCGTGAACAGAGGAAAGTTTGTAATAGCAACCGTACACGGAGATATACACGATATAGGCAAGAACATTGTAAAGCTTATTCTTGAAAACTATGGCTTTGACGTATATGATCTCGGTAAGGACGTTCCTCCCGAAGATGTTGTAAAAGCTGTTGTCGAGCAGCATGCGCCTCTGGTCGGGCTTAGCGCCTTAATGACAACTACCGTTCCGGCAATGGAGAAAACGATCGAGCTTTTACGCAGAGATGCGCCGTGGGCGAAAATTCTGGTTGGCGGGGCTGTTCTTACTCAGGAGTACGCCGACAGAATAGGCGCAGACTTTTACGGAAAAGACGCAATGGCTACAGTGCGGTATGCTGCAGAAATTGTTAAGCAACAAACAGCATAACGCATTAAAATAATAATCTATATTGATTGGAGTAATTTATATGAGATTAAAAAACAAGTTTCTGTTATTTACTTTAGCAGCAGCGCTGACGATTCCGAATATGTCGCTTCTTGTTTATGCGGATGATTCGGGGAAGCGTGCAAGAATTGTTGTTGAAAACAATACGTTCTCTAAGGCTGACGGTGCTGCGTGGGAAGGAACGCTTATCGACGAATGGGTCAATATTGACGGAGTAACTCCGGCAGCGGATTTATTTGAAAAAACGCTTTCCGAGCATGGATATACCCAGACGGGCGCTAAGGATAATTATGTAACCGAGATCAACGGATTATCTGCGGGAGCCGATCAGGCGGGTATGGGCGGATGGATGACAGGCTACGACGACTGGTACGGAAACGGCGGAATAACCACGCTGAGCCTCGATGACGGTGATGAGCTTTTTCTCTCATATTCATTGAACTGGGGCGTGGATATAGGCTCCGATTATACTTCGCTGAGCACAAAACTGACGTCGTTGACTGCCGATAAAGGAAAGTTATCACCGGAGTTTTCTGCCGATACAACAGAGTATGTACTCGAATTACCGAGCGACGCAAATTCTGTTTGCATAACACCGACAGCTGAAAACAAAAGCTACCGCTATAAGATATACAAAAACAGCTATTCTCCCGACGACGATTCGGCTGACTATAAGCGAACGGATACTATTTCTGTTTCAAACGGCGATGTTCTTTATGTCGGCGTAGGTCATGCAGGCTGGCATTCATATATGCCCGACGGTGTAACGGAAACCGTATATACAATAACCGTAGCAGGCTCGGACAGTGAAGTATCCGACACCGACAGCGTTGCGGATACCGATACGTCAAATGTACCTTCCGTTACCGATACGGACAAGATCAGCAGCGACTTATCTGTCGATTCGATGATAACTGCGGTACATTCCGATATGACTCCTGCAAACAATAATTATCTCCCCGGAGACGAATGGGTTTTGCTTACAAATTGTCGTCTGGGCTTGTGTACGGCAAAAGACGCAGAGAATTATCTTGCGAAGCTTAATGACGCCTTGAAAAGCGATCCTCCGAAGAGAGCGACAGATTACGCTAAGTACACATTGGTACTCACTGCGCTCGGAGAAAACCCGACAGAATGGAATAACATCAATATGCTCAGTGAACTTTCGGATCTTGATTTTGCAGCAAAACAGGGTATAAACGGTTTGGCATATGCGCTGCTTGCATTTGATTCAAAGAATTACGAGATTCCCGCCGCCGAAAAAGGTAAGGAACAGACTACCCGTGAAAAACTTATTTCGGCTATTCTGGACGCTCAGCTGAACGACGGAGGTTGGGCGTATTTCGGAGATGTTTATGAGCCTGACATGACAGGAATAGTATTGCAGGCGCTTGCTCCGTATTACGGCAAAAACTTCGACGTAACAAACGCTGTGGATCGCGCTTTGAAGCTTCTTTCCGAAAATCAGAATACAGACGGCACATATACGTCGTACGGCGAACCAAATGCAGAAAACAGCGCGCAGATCATTATTGCGCTTTCCGCATTGGGTATCGACGCAGATAAAGACGCTCGTTTTATTAAAGGCGACAGCAGCTTGCTTGACGGGCTTAAAGCCTTTTGGGTATCCGATAACAACGGATTTGCTCATTCGCTGAACGGTGAGAAAAACGCCCTCTCAACAATACAATCTTACGAAGCACTCTGCGCATATAAGCTGTTCAGTGAGAAAAAACCGGCATTCTATGATATGAACAGTGTTTCGGTGACTCAAAAAGACGATTCGGATACAAACAAAGAAAATACAAGCTCGAACGGCAGCAAGAATAACAGCTCGGCTGCTTCACAGTCGAACACAACGAATAATTCCAACACTGCGCCGGTAGCAACAGGAGATAACGGAAATAATATAGTGCTTCTCATTTTTGCTTTATCGTTTGCAGCATTTATTGTGTATAAGAAAGAAAAATCAATTTAAAAGAAACAATAAAAAGGCTGTTGAATAGACAGCCTTTATATATGAGGTCGGTTCAATGAAGTCGTTCTTTCATAATAATAAAACTCGTCTGATCTTAGGGCTTGTTATTGCGGCAGTGCTGACAGCGGCGTTCTTTTTGGGTGATCCTGTATCGTCAAAAAAAGCAGAACTGCCAAATATTGATACATCTTCCGCTGAAACCGCAGGATCAGAAGATACCCCGAACACGGAGAATAATAGTAATACGGTACTCCCGGAGAATCCTTCTTCCTCTGAAAAAACACCTGCTTCTTCGGATGAATCATCGGAATATGTATCGGAAAGAGTATCGGATAACGGAGATGTTTCTTCTCGGTCTGAACCCGTATCACATAACGTAACAGAAATCGACAGAACGGCGCATGAAAGCGAAGCAGATAACTCCCCGTCAAGTGAAGACGACAGTTCGGAAGAATACGGCGAAGAAGAAAGCTCTGAGCCTGAACAGAATGTTGATGACTCTTCTCAGAACATCTCGGTATCCTATTTCGAAGAATACACCGATACAGAACATTCTGACGAAAAGTATCATTGTACCCTGATGATCAACTGTGCAAACGCTTTGAATTCAGATAAGCTGAGCGACGATATAAAAGATATTCTCCCTCCGGACGGCGAAATACTCAGAGTAACCGATGTTACTTTTTCGGAAGGCGATTCTGCTTTTTCACTTTTGCAGAGAGTTTGCAGAGAAAACGGTATTCCGCTGGAGTTTTCGCTCATTCCTGTGACCGGCGGCGCATATATAGAGGGTATAAACAATTTGTACGAGCTTGACTGCGGCAATCTTTCGGGTTGGATGTTCAGTATAAACGGAGAATTTCCGTCGGTAAGCTGCTCTGATATAAAACTCTGCGAAGGCGACAGCGTGGCTTTTCTGTATACCTGTGACCTTGGCGAAGACGTCGGTAATCATTACAGAGGTGATTGATATGGATACGGGCTTTTCACAATTTAATCCTACGGTACAGCTGTTGTTTTTTGCGTCTGTCTTAACCGTAACTATGATGATAATGAACCCTGTATTGCTGATTATATCGAGTGTTTCCGCCTTGCTGTATCTTGCTTACTACGGAGGCGCAGATAAGATCGTTCGGTATCTGAAGACGGCATTTTTTTCCTCTGTGATGATAATAGTGATAAATCCGCTCATCAGCCACAAGGGTATTACCATACTCGCTTATCTGCCCGACGGAAACCCTCTGACGCTTGAATCTGTTATTTTTGGAGCCGCCGCCGCAGCGATGCTGTCGTGCGTAATATTCTGGTTTTTTACCGTGAATTATATTTTTACATCGGATAAGGTAATCTGTCTTTTCGGGAACTTTATGCCGAGAATTGCCCTGCTTATCTCTATGACTCTGAATTTTACCGAAAAACTAAAGGTGCAGTTCATGTCTGTTAAAGCAGTTCAGGCAGAGATGGGCTGTGATACTAAAAACGGATCGGTTTTTACACGCATAAAGAATACCGTCAAGGTCTTTTCTGCTTTGATACAATGGCTTATGGAAAGCTCTGTTGACACGGCGGATTCAATGAACAGCCGCGGATATGGGCTGAAGAAGAGAACAAGCTATACAGTATACAGGTTTTTTCCGAGAGATATAGCGGCAGTTGTTATTATTGTTATCTTTGACATAGCGATAATCGCGTCTTTTTGCAGCGGCAGATTTAAGTACAGCTATTATCCGTCTTTTTCTGTCGGTAAACAGGGTGCTTTGACTTTTGCAGCGTACGTTGTCTTTGCGGCGCTGTGTATAATGCCGCTTACGATCAATTTCAGGGAGGACAGAAAATGGAAATCTTTAAGATCGGACATCTGAGTTTTTCATACCCTGATCAAGAATCAAACGCTTTGGATGACATATCCTTCTCGGTGAATTCCGGAGAGTTTTTTACGATTTGCGGGTTATCGGGCTGCGGAAAAACAACATTGCTGCGTCATCTTAAATCATCACTGAGTCCGCACGGTACATCAAGCGGAAGTATTCTTTTTAATGGTAAACCACTCGGCGAAACAGATGAGCTGACCCAGGCGTCACAGATCGGTTTTGTAATGCAGTCGCCGGAGAATCAGAGCGTTACCGATAAAGTCTGGCATGAGCTTGCTTTCGGCTTGGAAAATCTCGGCATACAGACGCCCGTTATACGCAGAAAGGTTGCGGAAACTGCGGTGTTTTTCGGCTTGACAGATAAATTGTATTCCAAAATATGTGAACTCTCGGGGGGACAAAAACAGATACTTAACCTTGCGTCCGTTATGATACAGGAACCGTCTGTTCTCATACTCGACGAGCCGACAGCGCAGCTTGATCCTGTTGCGTCGGAAGCATTTCTTATGCTTTTAAGAAAAATACACGATGAATTCGGAACTGCGATCATTCTTTGCGAGCACACATTGGAGAATATTTGCAGCATGACCGATAGGTTCATTATTATAGATAAGGGTCGTATGATTTTTGAGGGAACTCCCCGGGAAACAGCGCTGTATTTATTTAAGACAAATAATCCGCTGTTGGAATCAATGCCCGTTTCCGCAAGAATTATGTCTGCATTTGCAGTTAAGCCTGAAAAGGTAAAAATGACGATAGGTGAGGGGAAGCGGTTTTTAAAAGATTATTCGGAAAAAACGGCTCTCTGTCCGATCACACACGATTATTCTATTCATAAGGAAAACGAAAAACCAATCGTTACTCTGAAAAACGTGTTTTTTCGCTATGGCAAAAATACGCCCGATGTGCTGAAAGGTCTGTCTTTATCTGCGTGGAGAGGAGAAATACTCGCCGTTAACGGAGGCAACGGTTCGGGAAAAACAACTTTGCTTAATGTTATTGCAGGTATTTCAAAAACATACAGCGGTTTGACGTCTGTCGGTACACAGAAGGAGAATATACGTATATGCTTGCTGCCTCAGGATCCTAAGACTCTTTTTTTAAAAGACTCGGTAGAAGATGATCTTTACTCTGTAGATGATTTTGAGCACGATAAAACCTTTAGCGGGAATGTTGAAAGAATCATTGAATTCTGCGGTTTGAGCAAACTGAAAAAGCATCATCCGTACGATCTGTCCGGGGGAGAACAGCAGATGGCAGCACTGGCTAAAGTCTTACTGCGCAGACCCGATGTACTCCTTCTTGACGAGCCTGTCAAGGGTATAGATGTCAAAGCAAAATCCGAGACGGGCGCAATTCTCAGAAGCATAGCGAACGAAGGTGTTTGTATTATTATGGTAAGCCATGACACTGAGTTTTGCGCAGAATATGCAGACAGATGTGCGTTACTTTTTGACGGAGATATTGTAAGCACGTCAGTACCGGACAGCTTTTTTTCTGATAATACTTTTTTTACGACTCCGGCTGCAAGAATGGCGAAGGGCGTGATACCAAACGCTGTAACGGCTGATGATATTAGAAAAACATTGTCTCTGCCAATATCAAAAAAAGAAAACAAACGCTTTCCGTCCGATTTTTTCCGCACTGAGAAAATTCCTGAAACCGATCATTCAAAAAAAAGAAAAGCTATTCCTATTAAAGCAATGCTCACTGCGGCATTTGTACTGTTTGTTCTGTTTTTTGCAGTGTTCAAGCAGCCGCTCGGAATAGATATTCCTCACAGTGATCTTATCATCAATGCGTCTGTTATTGTATTTTTGATCGGAGCGTTATTTTTTGGTGTACCCGATAACAAGAAGACCGAAAACGTCTTAATACATCCCGTAATAAGATCTGCGAAACAAAGGGTCGCAGAAATATTATTAATTTTTTTAACTATACCTCTGACAATCTTTATCGGAGTGTATTTTTTCGGAGACGCAAAATATTTATTTATTTCTCTTTTGATAATGCTCGAATGTATGCTGCCTTTTTTTGCAGTGTTTGAGAAACGTCATATCAAAACAAGAGAATTGGTTCTTATTGCTGTGATGTGTTCAATGGCAGTAGCCGTAAGGACAGCTTTTTACATGTTCCCTCAGTTCAAACCCATAACCGCTGTAATTATTATTGCAGGCGCATCGTTGGGAGCTGAATCGGGCTTTTTGATCGGTTCTTTATCAATGCTGATCTCAAATATACTTTTCGGGCAGGGTCCGTGGACGCCATGGCAGATGTTCGGTATGGGGTTGATTGGATTTTTATCGGGATTAATATTCGGATCGGATCTAATTCCCAAAAATAAGTATTCGTTTTCCGTATTCGGATTTCTGGCCGCTCCGTTATTATATGGTCTTATAATGAATCCTGCGGCTTTGATATTGTCTCATTCCGAACTGTCATACAAAAATCTTATTGCATATTATGCAGCGGGCTTGCCGCTTGATATTGTACACGGTATAGCGACAGCCGTATTCCTCTTTTGGGCAGCGGTTCCGGTGATAAAAAAGATAGAGCGTGTCAAGCTGAAATACGGATTGGTTTAGATCATTCTTGTAAAACGCCGTTAGCCTTTTTTGCATATGACAGATATTAATTATGGAGGTTCCACGATGGAAATATGCGAAAGAAATGCTTGTATTATACGCGATGCGTATCAGTATCTTCTCGAAAAATGCGAAGGTCTTACAGCGCACAGCCTTGACAAATACCTCGAGTGTCCGAAAAAAGATTCACTCAATGATGTTTTTTTCACTGTGGTATGCTTCTACAATGATTGGTACAGACCAAAGAAAAAGCGGCTGATGTATGACACTGAAAACGGTGCAAAGATCAGCGAGATACTCCGTAACGGTAATTTTGAATATATGCTTGATACATATACCGATGAACCGCAAAAGTTATACGATGATCTGATGAATAATCTGAATTTCGGAGCGGTGAAGGAAGACAATTACACACAGAGATGCGTCAAGATCTATGTAAATATCATCTGCGGAATGTCGAAGTATCTGTCAGACTTTTCAACGCCCGAAAGCTTATACGGTTATTTCAATGAAGCTCGGACCCCGAGGGAGAAAGTGAAGCTTGTTCACGAAATAGTATCGGCATCAAAGCAGGTGCATTATAAATATAAAGATAGATCAAACAGAGAGCGTGAAGAAGGCTGGGGATTTGCTCTTGCTTCAAACTGGATCAAAGATATAGGAACAGAGAGTTTCTGTAAACCCGATGTTCATGTCAAGCGTTTTATGCGAGAACTGAAATTTACAAAATCATCTTCGGAAGAACCTGTCTTTCGTGATTTTCTGCAAATGGCTGAAGAAGCACATAGTTTTGATCCGTTTGTTACTGCGTTCAAGGCAGATCGTCTGGCGTATCTGATAGGGTCGGGGGATTTTTACGATCCGGAAGATTACGGAAAAGTGAAGTATTCCGGAAGTACTGCCGATTTCGCTGCCGGGGAGATAAAGAAGTATGGAATATAATTTATAACACTGAATTGTGTGAGTCGCACCGACAGAGGTGTTTTTCTGAAATTCTCTGCGGTGTCTGTTAATTAATATGTGATTATTCGTGCAAAACAGTTGATATTATTCTTCTGTTTATGTTAGAAATTTTTCTGCATCGACAAATAACAGAAAAGCCCGCATTTTATGCGGGCTTTCTTAAACTCAAATCCTCTGAAATTTCATCAAGTTTTTTGGTAACCCCTCAATCCCCCAGCGTCATAAAAATACTAAACGCCCATGGCATCAAACACCATGGGAGTTACTCTAACAAGCTATA
>CADBRK010000171.1 GCA_902797065.1 uncultured Ruminococcus sp. | reverse complement strand
CGTAACGGAAGAAATTACGGAAGAGACAGATGACGAGTTCGAAGAACAGCCCGTTACGGAGGAAATAAGCACCGAAACGGAAGAGACAGATGACGAGTTCGAAGTACAGTCCGTTACGGAAGAAATAAGCACCGAAACGGAAGAGACAACGGACAGCATACATGACGAGACTGATGTGCCAAGCGTAACGGAAGAAATTACGGAAGAGACAGATGACGAGTTCGAAGAACAGCCCGTTACGGAGGAAATAAGCACAGAAACGGAAGAGACGACGGACAGCATACATGACGAGACTGATGTGCCGAGCGTAACGGAAGAAATGACAGACGAGACGGATGACGATTTTGAATTCGAAGAAGAGACGTACGAGACTTCGGAAGGGACAGAGGACTATCTCGAATCCGAATTTTTAGAACCGGAGAATGTCGAGCTTGAGGACGATCTGCCTGAGAATTCGGATGCGCTGCCGGAAACGGACGGCGAGTTCGAATCGAATGCGGAAACAATAGAGCCGGAGATTTCAGAGGTTTCCACAGATCTGCCTCAGGATATTGTCGAGGAAATGACAGAGAAAGAGGATATCCCCGGTCTGCTGGAAAACTTCCCGTATGACGATACGGATTACGAGGAGGAAATGAAGATAATTGATCCCGATTATGCAGAATTCCGTGAAAACGGCCAATACTTTACACAGGGGATTAATGAGTATGGGTACATGGGCACATGCGGACCGACTTCGCAGGCAAACGCGGTAAACTATCTGCTCGAAACAAACGCGCTTTCCGAGAATAAGGTGCTGACACTTGCGGTGGAAAACGATCTCTGTGAAACAGATGATATTAACCCCTCTGTTTTGGGCGGTACGACTACGGATCAGTTTATGGAGTTGTACGATAAGCTGAACGAATCGATCGGCGACAAGCTGGAGGTCGAACGTTTCGATTACGAGAACGCGCTTTCAGCTGAGGAAATGGCAGAGCGCATAGAGGAAGGCAGCGTTCTGAATATTGCCGTTGATGCCGATACGCTCTTTGACGAGAATACACATATTCCCGGACAGCTCGCAAAAGATGAGTATACCGATCATTGGATTACGGTTACCGGTGTTGACAGAAATCCTGATGGCTCAATTGCAGGTTTTAAGATCGTTGATTCCGGAGGCGGCGAGAGTTACGCTGATCTGGATAAGTATGAAAGAATGTGCTTTGGCGAGGAAGGAAGAGAAATGCTTGACCCGACGTGTATCGTTGTTAGCAAAAAACAGGGTTGATCGCGAGGTATAAAACATGGAAGAATTATTAAGCATACGTACCATTATCAATAAGTTTTCCGCCGCGGCTTTAGGTGGGAAGAAGATCCCGCACGGGGTATCAAATCCCGTGTTCAGAAGGAACGGCGACGGGAATATCGAGGCAGCGGCGTTTATTTTTATTTATAACAAGGAGCAGCTTAAAAGCCGCAGCGTACCGCGTCCCAAAAAGTGGATGACGATGGATCTTTCAACGGGCGAGATCACCGAGCACGACTGCTCTGAAAACGATTTCTGCGATCTCCCGGATGATATGATGTGCGGCCTCGATGCCGAGGAGAATACGGTGTTCTCGGAGGAATACAAGCGTCAGACGCTCGCTGTTTTCGATCTGACGCTGAAGAAGTACCTTGTTAAGAATAAGTTCGACAAGGAGCTTAACGACGCATATATGTACATGATGCTGCGTATGGTCTCTGTCGGATTTAAGGAGCTGTATACTCAGCTTAATACCATATAAGGCGGAGGTGGTCACATGACGGAAGAAGAGGCTTATGAATATAATCGGTTGGTAGGTGAATTCAATCGGTTGGTTGCCGAGAATGAGGCTCTTGCAAATCAGCTGAGAATGGGGATACAGAATTGTATCGTCCTTTCGGACAATATCTCGAAGGTTGGAAAGCAGGTAACCAACGACGTGTCTATCGTCTCGGGAGAGGTAAGCCAGGCCGATGAGATTGTTGAAAAACTGTCAAAGCTTCTTATAGACGTTACCGAGGATTATTTTTTGTTCAAGAACGTTTCTGAAGCAACAAAAATGCTTACAAAGTATAACAATGAGTATTATACACGTTTCCATTTTTACAATGAACTGAGGCGCATAACGCTCGGCTTCGTTGTCGGTCTTGATGCGCATATCGTGTCAAGCGAAGTGCTTAGAAAAAAGGTGGAAAAAGCGTACCTTGCCAATACGGATTATTGGCTCGCTTACGCTATAGCGTCGGTAATGCTGTGGGCTAGCGACGAAAAGGAAGCGGCATACCGCGCCATGAAGCAGTCTATGTTGATGGATGGTTACAGATCGTGCATTTTCTATATGCTGATAAATCTGCGCTTTGCCCGCGTTGAGGTCGCACGCAACTGGTTTATAACGCTGCTTGATAAATCTGATGTGAACAATCTGTCGGAGGAATGGCAGCACGTTCTTCATTCGTACCTTATAGGAGCCTTGAGGAATGACAGAGAGCTTTATGAAATGGCTGAAAGCTATTTCACGAAGATGCTTGAGCAGACCTATGCTACGAGCGCAAACTACGGAAAAAAGGTGTCTGAAAGAGGCTATTCGTTTACAAAGAGCTTTATTTCGGTAACGGAGAAGCGTTATACGGAATTGAGTGCACTAAGCCCTGACTATAAAGAGATGATCGAGCTGCTCAGCGATATGGAGAAGATAGGTCTTATCGCCGAGTATTTCGACAAAGTCTATCGTATGGAGGACAACAGCGGAGAAAATATCCGTGAGCAAGTCGAAAATATTCTCTACGACCTTATAAAAGGGTACGATGACGAGGAATTTAAGATAGTAAAAAGCATAAAATACAATGAATCAGTCGTTTCGGCAAGGGGCGACATGAAGAAGGCAAACGCACGTTTTAAGGATCTTTACGGAAAGATCGGGGAGAAGAAAACCTTCGGAGATCTGCTTCTTCTTTGGGCATTCTCCGATGATTATACTCAAACTCATATTGTTGTCAAGCGGTTCGCGCTTTCACATCTTAAGGAAGGAATCAAAAACGGCGTTAGCGCGTATTTTGAAGAGCGTATCGCCTCTCTTCGGGAAAAATATCGCCTTGTAATACCGACCTCTTCAGAACTTGAACCTTTCGAGATAGAATGCAGTGAGAATTCTTACGACGAGGCAGCGGCAAAAATGGGCGAGTTTTTCAACAAAAATAGAGTCAGGTATGTTTTCAATGACAAATACTTCAAGATATTCCTTATTGTTTGTGCGGCAGCGGTACTTGTGCTGGCAGTTGGCGGTCTCGCCGTGGAAACCGCAGCTTTTCCTGCACTGCTGACTATCGGGATAATCACGGGCATCGCGGGAGGATTCCTTGTCTGGCGCAGATGGGTCGACAGAAGTGCCGAGCTGAAGGAAAAACACAGAATGGCTCTTGCCAGGCTTCGCAATTCGATTCAAGAGATCGAGGAATGGTGCAGGTCAGTCAAAGAAGAAGCCGGTCAGCTTGAAGATTTGAAAAATGCTATTGACATGTTTTGATACGAGGGAGGCTGTTTATGTCAAATGTATATAATGTGATCAACAATCTGAATAGTTCCGTAGAAGGATTTCGTTCGGATGTCAATGTTCACGTAAAAAATGTTGACGCGTCAACGCAAAAGATCCTTCAGACGGCGGAGAGCGTTTATCAGCGCGTAAGTAAATTCCGCACCGACATTATGCACGGTGAGGAGAAGCAGATCGCTCACGAGAATATCATGCGCATCGATCAGGTCGTAAAGGAGCAGTTCGGCAATTATGACGCGATACGCAAAACGATAATGGGTGTAGTGCGTGATTTTGATATCAATCTTGTCCGCAATAGCACGATTGAGGAGCTGTCGGAGGAGCTGTGGATAACAAGCTCCAGGTATTGGCTTTCCTATGCGCTCATTGCTGTTACCGCATGGGTAAACAATTACCCCGAGGTTGCCAAAAACGCCCTTTCGGAGGCGGTAAGGAAGGACGAGATCAAGGCGTCGCTGTTTTTCTGCCTGATGAACCTGAGGTTCGAGAGGATACAGACGGCGCGCGAGTGGTTCAAGGTCTATTGCCGTACATTGAACCCCGTCATACTCCAGCAAGAGACTGCGGTGCTTATCCAGGCTTTCATGGGCGGTGTTTTCGGAAAGGACAAGCAGCTTGATCACGAGGTCATCACCATTATAAACGAGTGGATCAGGATTATCTCCGAGGACGCTGTAATTTGCAGCGAGCTTGTCGGTCAGTATGTTGCGTATTTTGAGAAATTCAATCAGCAGGCTGTGTTCAACTACGAAGCGATCAAAGCCTTCTGCGAAAACAGTGCCGACGTCGAGAGATCGTTCATCGATGTGTCGAAGTACGACCCGCTTATTCGTCTTGTGGAAAGCCTGAATGTTGAGACATCGCAGGCGATGACTGATAAGGACTATAAGAGCCGTATAGACGCTGTCCTGATGAACCTTATCACGAATTACGATGAAGAAGAGCGTCGCATCAAGGAAGAACAGGAGTATTACCGCCTTGTTATCGAGAATGACGGGAAGAAGGAAGTTGCCGAGACGCAGTATAAGCAGATACAAGCACTTCGCAACGAAACTTTCAATATTGGTAAGCAGATGATAGACTGGGCTGTATATACGGAAGAGGATAAGTCTGTACGCAAGTTCGGTTTACAAAGCACGAAGGAATGGTTCATTACTGCGCTTGAGAACTGGACGGCTGCCGTCAGGGAACGCTGCCCGATCAGTTTCAACATTTCAATCGACGGCTGGAGGAGTACAAGCAGCGGCGATGATATTGATAACCAGCGTCAGAGCCTGCAAAGCTACTATTCCACGAACAAATTCAAGATGATCTATATCAACAACTTTAATATCGCACTTGCGATAATCTTTGTTCTTTCGATAGGCGTGACGGTGGGATCGCTGTTCAGGCTTGACGACAGTTCGAGTGCTTTTATGGTACTCATTGTCGGCATCGTGCTTGCAGTTGCCTCGGTCGGTGTTTTTATCGGAAGGGTTATGTCAGGAAAACAAAAATTCGCTCAGCGAGTGGCGACATCAATAAACAACCTTGATGCCGCGCTCGGTCAGATAGCTGAGTTCCGGCGATATTTCAGTGAGAACATCTCGAAGAAAGACGACGTTCTCGAAAAGCTCAGTTACATTTGATAACGAGCGGCAATTTGCTAATAAAGGAGTAAAGATTTATGAGTAATAATCCCGAAAAAAACGACGAGCTCGATTTTGAATCTCTGCAGGAGGGTCTTAAGGATAATTTCGGAACAAAAGTCCAGGAGGACAGAAGCGGAATGGTCACTGACGAGCGTTTAAAGGAAATGAACAAGAAGCTTCCTTCATGGAGCCTCGAACCGCCAATGAAATTTCTTAAATAATGAATACGGAATCAAAACCTCCTCAGCGGTACCTTGAATGGCTCGAATGTTTTGAATATATGAAAAAGCACAGGTTCGGGCTAGAGCATGCCGAAGTGCTTAAAAAGGGCAGCTGCATTGACTCGGAAGCGACAGTCGGATATCTCGAGCAGCAACTGATTAAAACGATTAACTGTGTTATCAACAATGATTTTCGTCGATTCTCGAGGGAGCTTACACTCTGTTTATCGTACGGTGAGTACGACGGTATATATATACCATTTATCGCACTTTCAAAGGATCTTTCGGCTTGTATGTTCTTCCTGGAGCTTGACTTTATGAGCGTGGATTTCAGGCGCGAGCTGAGAGATTCGGTAAAAAGGGAGGCCATGACAGCGTGGAGCCGTGCTGTCAGGCAGGTTGAGACTATGTGCGCCGAGTCCGGCGATGTGACGCTTGAGGATCAGTTATTTTTGATACGGCACGTCAAATTATTCCGCGATTGTGAGACAATCATACTATGAGCAATTACATTGATACAAAAAAAGAAGTGTATAATTACATAGCTGCACGTACTCCTCTTATAATTATACAGACCGCTGAACGTGAGCGGGCGGAGCGTATGCTGTCCGAGATCGGCGAAGAGTTGGGGGAGGAGATTTACTACTACATAGATACGAAGCAGGTAACGATCATCAACTCCTCAAAGCCTCCGATCAATGCCGACGGCGAACCGCTGGCGTATATGGCGGCTTTGTTTTCGAGAAAAAAGAAAACAATTTTTGCCTTCGGGGACGTGAAAAAGATCAGCGAGGATACGTTTTATACGCGCGAGCTTATAAACGTGCTGTATCTTGCGAGGGAGTCATGCTCTACTCTGATACTTATCACGAGTGACAGAGTTATCCAGCGTATTGCGCATTTCGGAATGATCTGTCGGTTGGAGCTGCCTGATTCGACAGAGAGAAGGCGCCGGATCATCGAGTTTAAAAAGCAGTATGATGGTCTCTACAAAATAGAGTGGGACGACAATGATATTGACCGCGCATCGGCACTACTGAGAGGATTTACAGAGCTTCAGATCGACAATGTACTGTCAAACGAAATAGTTGCTTCAAAGGGGCTTTACCGCAGCAACATTGCGGGCTTGACAAATCAGAAGAGTCGGCTTTACTCTTCCGTAAGCTCTGTTGCGGAGGTGACGGTCGACCGTGATATGCAGGTCTCGGGGCTTGGCGGGTTAAAGGAATGGCTTTCAATGAAGAGAAAGATATTCTTTGCTTCCGACGCACTGTTGAAAAACTACGGGCTTGAAACTCCGAAGGGTATCCTTCTTGCCGGAGTACCCGGGTGCGGAAAATCCTTCTCTGCGAAAATGGTCGCGAAGGAGTGGGAGCTTCCGCTGTATCGGTTTGATATCGGCACGATATATGACAAGTGGATGGGAGAAAGCGAGAGGAAAATGCAGGAGGCACTTGAGTTTATAGACAATGTTTCTCCCTGCGTGCTTTGGGTTGATGAGATCGAAAAGGCACTTGCCGTTTCCGACGGAGGAAATGATACAAGCAAACGTATACTCGGTCAATTCCTGTTCTGGCTCCAGGAGTCCCGCAGCAGGGTTTTTATGGTAGCGACGGCGAATGATGTCACAAAGCTGCCCCCGGAGCTTTTCCGAAAAGGACGTTTCTCGGAGATATTCTTCATTGATCTCCCCGACTCCGATGAAAGAAGGTCGGCGATCGAGCTGTATTCGAGGAAATGTCTGCACCTGAAGCTTAAACAGGCGCAGCTTGAGGAGCTTGTTAATATTTCTGAAGGCTTTTCCTACGCCGAAATAGAGTATGCCGTAAAGGAAGCTGCTCAGTATCTGTTGATAAACGGAACCGAGAGTATGAGTATCAAGATCATAAAAGATTATTTCGCCAAGGTCGTGCCAATAGAGCGGCGCGATAAGGAGAAGGTAAGCAGGATACGTTTGTGGGGCATCGAAAGAGCAGTGCCTGCAGGCAGCACCAAACGGAAAGGAGAGTGATATCTTTGGCAAGCATAGCTGAGATACAGTTTAAGATAGCCGAACAGCAGAGGATAAACCGTGAGCTTCATCAGGATCTTTACGAGCTTGAGAACGGCGTCAGTCATGCGGCAAGCGAATGGAGCAGTCTCACATCGCAGATTAATACATCTCTTATCAACGGAGCGGACAGAGTGAATAATTCTCACGAGCTTACACTGAAGGCTTACGAGCTTCAGGGCGAAATAGAAAAGCTCTACAAGCTTTTCAAAAATGTTGAGATGGCAAACAAGAATATCAGAAGCCTTCAAAACAAGATATATTACGATTTCGCAAATTACAATGCTGTCAGGAAGATAGTGGAGGCGCTTCTGAATAATATAGAATTCAACTATGTAAACGAGAGAGTGATAACGAAGGCCGTTGAGATCAAACATCTTCAGATGCCCGATTACTGGCTCACATGCGCGCTGCTCGCTCTTATGGCATGGAAGGATGACGATCGGAATAAGGCTGAGAGAGCACTCGAAAAGGCGATGGAGCTTGATAAAAAGAATACGAGTATATTCTTCTTTGCTATATATATGCGCTTTGACCGTGAGGCGGCCGCGCTGAAATGGTTTGAAAGCTACATAAGCTGTGAGTTGACAGGAGATGACGATCAGAATATTCTGTTTATGATGTCGATAGTCAGCCGCACCGTCGAAAAGGAGTGCGATGAAAAAACTTATGCCGTCGTCAACAATTTTATTAACCATACGCTTGAAAGTCGTTTGCGCGCGGAGGGTTACAGCGAGGAGAGTATGGTGATCCGAGTTGCAGGATATATGAACCGCACAATACGCAATACGCCGATGGATCGCCCGTTCCTCAGCAAGTACTGCAAAGAAAGCGGCGTGATGCAGCAGCTTTTGAACACGGTCAGAAACAACGAAAACGTTCTTGAATTGATACGTAATATCGTTAATATAACAGACCTGGAAAAGAGGAACCGTCTCAACAACTTTATCGACAATGTTATCGCCCGAACAAATACGGCCGAGGTAGGAGTTCGCAATGATATCAGATACAATGAGACTGTAATAAAGTATCACGGCGAGGTCGAGCAGGCGAGAGCTGAGCACAATGCGTGGCTGGAGCACAACAAGAATTCTCTTGATATTGTAAGCGAATTTGTCGACTGGGTATATGATCCCAAAGATAAGGATATCTGCCCTGCCGAGAGACAGCGCCTGTTTCTTTTGACGAAGCACATCAGCGAAAAGGCGGTCGATTACAATGTTTCGGTATATCGCCGCCTACATAAGGACGATTTCAATATAGAGATAGAGGATTATCAGACGCATGCGCATCTTTCAGATGTCAGCGGCGAAAGCCAGAAGATAGAAGCGTTCTGCCGCGAGCAGGCGGCGGCGCTGATAGCTCAACAGAAGCTCTGGAAGAGTTTTATCTGGTTCGGAACTGCTATCCTTGCGTTGGTAGGTGCGATACTCATTCCTCTAGAAGGGCTGTACTTTGTTACGGGTATCGGAGTGATCGGAGGAGTAATAAGCATTATCGCAAAGAAAGTCGCAAAGAAGCGTATAGCCGAGAATCACCAAAGAAAAGCAGAAAGGATGAAATCTGTCTTTGCTCAGCTTAACGAGGATTTCAACGCATATGAACGCAAATTAGCCGAATATGACAAATACTACAATGAAATAAAAGCTGAATTTGCAAAGCTTTGATGAAGGAAAAACAGTTGATCACGATGTTATCATCGTAACACAAGCGGGGGCGCATTTATTCAAAGCGTCCCTTCTTTTTGTTTGCCGGAAATGGTCGGAACGGTCAGTAACTTGGTGTGATTGAATAGCTTGAAGTTTTTTGTATAAAATGGTATAATATTTAAAAGACGCAATAAATAATATAATCAAGAACAGACATAAGAGATTTTTCACAGTTGGAAAAGGACTTTTCGGGTATCGAAAAAAACGATACCGAGGTATGCGAAACTCGCCGGAAATAGTGATCGAGCCGCGGAGGATCATTTGACGCTTACCTTTTTGCCGTCGCATGTGCAGCGTACTTGCGCACCAAAATTAATACCCGTTACGGGCAAACCACAAAACAAGAACCCGTCATGACCGACAAAAGGTTATGACGGGTTTCTTTTTTTGAAACGGAATTCCCAATGGGGTAAGGTAACTTGTTTATGGTGTAGAAGCATATTTAATGGACAATATTGTTTCAATTCCCAATGGGGTAAGGTAACTATATGCATTATGACCAGTCTGAGAAAATATTTATGTTTCAATTCCCAATGGGGTAAGGTAACGTAGGAATGAACTTGAAAGACGTTTCTACAGAAGTTATGTTTCAATTCCCTATGGGATAAGGTAACCCAATACAGTTACAGAATCAATGCGCATTACACACAGTTTCAATTCCCTATGGGATAAGGTAACATGTTTATTAACTATTCAATCACAAACAAAGGAGTTTCGTTTCAATTCCCTATGGGATAAGGTAACACGGTCTTTCATCGTGAGCCCCACACTCTTTGATAAGCTTGTTTCAATTCCCTATGGGATAAGGTAACGAAACACAGTCTTACCGTAAAATGAAGAAAATGAGAGTTTCAATTCCCTATGGGATAAGGTAACAAGCGGAACTACACTATGAAGGCTGAAAAAGTTTCGTTTCAATTCCCTATGGGATAAGGTAACATGTTCATAACTTATAGTATCACAGATTCAGGTTTCAATTCCCTATGGGATAAGGTAACTACAAGGTGGTTACAATTATGAGTTTTGGAATGTTACGTTTCAATTCCCTATGGGATAAGGTAACCAGAGTCCTCTTGTGTCTTCGGGTCCGTATATTCGTTTCAATTCCCTATGGGATAAGGTAACTTGACGATAAGACATTCATCAATCTCATTGAGTTTGTTTCAATTCCCTATGGGATAAGGTAACAACAACATTTAGTGCTGTGATTTCATTATAACCAATATATATAGATTTGTCAAGAGATTTTTTCATGAAACCGGGTGTAATTTTTCGTCGATATTAGTCAACAAATCGCTTATATTACTCGGCAAGCAAGATGTTGCCTGTAAAAACATAAATTCACCCTGTAGATTAACTAAATTATCGGCTTTACAGATAAAATATTTCCTGTCGGCAGTGCGGCTCGGCTTCTTTCCGCTGACGGCGTATATTGTCGCGGCACTCGTTACGTGTTGCCGGATAGTCCCCGAAAAGATTAAGAAAGCGTGAAGGCGATCGAACATAATTGACAGCCTATAGCCGCAAAACATCAGTATTATCGGAGCCGTAGAAATACGGCTCCTTTTTCAGCGTGTCGGGCGTTCCTTGTTCCTTCACCCTTACGGAAAACGCAGAGCAGGCATATGCCTGCTCCGTCTGTAATTTATTGATTATTCTTCTTTTTTCCGCCTGTGGTATAGGAGATGCCCGTTCCGGGTATTCCCACGGTGGTTCTTGATGTGCCGTTGGTGCTTATCGTGTGGTGTACGCCCTTTCCGCCTATAGTGACGCTTGCGCTGCCGCTGTTAATGTTAAGCTTAACGTTTTTGCCGATCTTGATGCTTTTCCTGAATTTAAGTCCCATAAAGACACCTCCTTGTTCTCGTCTCTGTAAAAATCAATTCGGATTCTGGTTGTTGTTGCTGTTGCTGTAAACCGTGCCTCTGATACCGTCAAGCGTAACGACGGTTCCCGATTTCAGTATAGATGTTGCGTGCTTTGCGCCGACAACGGCGGGTTTGTCAAGGGCAAGGCACATAATAGCCGCATGGCTGTTGATGCCTTCCTGCTCGGTGATAACGCCCTTTGCCGTTCTGATGATACGGATAAGTGAATTTGTTGTTTTCGGGATAACAAGAATATCGCCGTCGGTGTAGTTGCGGAAAGCTTCTTCTTCGTTTTTGCATACGCAGAGTCTGCCGCATACAACCTGTTCGATAACCGATTCGCCCGTAACAAGCACGTTGCCTACGAGGTGTACTTTGAGAAGGTTTGTCGTGCCCGAAATGCCGAGCGGTACGCCCGTTGTGATAACCGTGAGGTCGCCGCTGTGTACAAGGTCATGCTTCTGCGCAACGTCTACTACGTGCTCGAACAGAACGTCCGTGTTGTCTTTTTCTTCTACAACGATCGGTACAACGCCCCATGAGAGGTTCATCTGTCTGCGCACCTTCGGTTCGGTCGTGCCGCAGATTATCGGGCATTCGGGGCGGTACTTCGAGATCATTCTTGCGGTCGTACCCGTCTTGGACACGGTGAGGATAGCCTTTGCGCCGAGATCGTGCGCCGTGGTGCATGTAGCGTGAGAGATAGCCGATGTAACGTCGGGACGCTCGGTGATGTCTCTCTTCCTGAATTTATCGACGTAATCTATATTCTGCTCGGTCGCTACTGCGATCTTTACCATTGTCCTGACAGCCTCAACGGGGTATTTGCCTGCGGCTGTCTCTCCCGAAAGCATGATGGCGCTTGTGCCGTCGTAAATAGCGTTTGCAACGTCTGTACTTTCGGCTCTGGTGGGGCGGGGGTTCTTTATCATGGAATCGAGCATCTGAGTAGCTGTAACTACCTGCTTGCCTGCCTCGTATACCTTCTGAATGATCTTCTTCTGGAGGATCGGTATTTCTTCGAGCGCAACCTCAACGCCGAGATCTCCTCTTGCAACCATGATGCTGTCGGATACTCTGATAATATCGTCGATGTTGTCGATGCCCTCGTGGTTCTCGATCTTTGCGCATATTCTGATGTCGTTGCAGCTGAGCTTTTTAAGCTCTTTTCGGAGCAGCATAATATCGTTAGCCGAGCGTGTAAAGCTTGCCGCAATGAAGTCTATATCCTGTTCAACGCCGAATGCGATGTCCGCTTTGTCCTGCTCGCTGATGAACGGCAGAGAAAGCTTTACATTCGGAATATTGATACCCTTGTGAGATGATACCGTGCCGCCGTTTATTACGGTACACACTACGTCTGTATCCGTACATCTGCGCACACGCAGCTCTATCAGACCGTCGTCGATGAGTATGCGCGCGTCGGGTGTGATCTCCTGCGGAAGCGTTTTGAAGGTGACGCTGCAGCGTGTGTTATCGCCGTCTACATCTTCGGTAGTAAGCGTAAACTCCTGACCTGTCGCAAGCACAACGGGACCGCCGGAGAAGTTTCCTGTTCTGATCTCGGGACCTTTGGTGTCGAGCAGAATGCCGATAGGCAGATCAAGCTCTTCACGCAGCTTTTTAACGGCGTCGATACGCACCTTGTGTGATTCGTGTGTGCCGTGGCTCATGTTGATCCTGGCAACGTCCATTCCTTCAAGCATAAGCTGTCGGAGAATCTTCTCGTCGTCGGTCGCGGGGCCGAGCGTACAGATGATCTTGGTTTTTCTCATTAGTTTAACCTCGCTTTCGGTTTATATTTCGGGGTTAAAGCTTGGCATAAGCTCAAGCTTGAATTTATTCCTTTCGTGCATGGAGTCTATTCTTTCTTTTGTCGCCTGATCTTCGATATGCCCGGTTCTGATATACTCGTCGAGTACGGCATAGGTGAACCCGAGGTTATCCTCGTCCGTTTTGCCGCAGAGACCGTCTATCGGCGGTTTGTCTACAAGGTGTGCGGGCAGTTTGAGGTATCTTCCTATTTCTTTGACCTCGGCAACGGTGAGGTTGCTCATCGGGCTGAAATCTCCTGCGGCGTCGCCGTAGCGTGTAGAGTAGCCCACCCAATCCTCGGAGAGATTGCAGGTGTTTACAACTCTGCCGTTATTGCTCTGAGATACGGCATAAAGCGTGCTCATGCGTATTCTCGGAGGGAGATTTGTCACCGATTGGGTTGACAGCTCAAAGGGGATAGCCTCCGAAAGTGCTTTGACGGCATTGCCGATATTTACTACATAGTATTTTATGCCGAGGTGATTCACGAGATCGTATGAGAACTGAATATCAAACTGATCTCCGCTGGGCATGAGAACACCGATCACTCTGTCTTTGCCGAGGGCTTGAACGCACAAAGCGGCTGCGACGGAGCTGTCTTTGCCGCCGGAGATACCGATAACGGCGCTGCAGTCTTTGCCGTTTTTCTCAAAGAAGTCTCTTATCCATTCCACACAGTCGGCGGTAACTTTTTTTACATCGAACATATCAGATCATTCCTCCTGGATTTTTCATACAAATTGTATTGTTTTACCGTGGACAGAACGGCTAATAAAGAATATTTCATTAATATTGCCGGTCTATAGATTTAGTTTACCACATTATTCCGACAATATCAAGGCAAATGAGAAATAAAAAACTCTCCGGTTTGATTTCGGAGAGTTT
>CADBRK010000170.1 GCA_902797065.1 uncultured Ruminococcus sp. | reverse complement strand
CTTTGAATGTCAGGGCTCCTCCGGAATAGATCACAGCAGAATGGCTCTGACAGAATATGTCTGCATTTTTATCTGTTCTCTTCTAAAATTACTAATCCTTTTTCCCTGTCATAGCCAATGATTTCCTGGATCTTCTGAAAATCATATTTCTTGTGGAGATTATCCATAACTGCGGACAATTCTTTTTTTCCATACTTTCGGATAAATAGTGCCAACGCTTTTACAGCATCTCCATCGTTTCCGTTTGCATAGAATCCCTTTTGGCAATCGATCAGATACTCACATTCATAACAGCCGTCAATGCCTCTTTCTTTGCAGCAGGCTGCATTTGGACAGACTCCTTCGGGACAGCACACAGCATACGAACAGGTATTATATTTTGTTCTGCAGGAACCGCACCATTCCATCAGGAAGCAATGATTACAGGACAGACCGCAATACGCAATGGCATCCACCCCTTTTCTGGCGATCTGACAAAGTTTGTTTTTGATCCGGCACATAGCCTCGGTATGCATGATCCAATGTCTTGAGAACGGCATCCTGATCAATCCACCGATATCTTTATTACACCAGTAATCGATCAACCAGACAGCATCTTCATCCGCACTCACCGAACGACTGTATGCTACTCTTTTCTTATCCTCATCAGTAAACTTTCTTTTCAGATCTCTATATTCGAGGTTTTTCAGCATCTCTTCGGTTGAATTTTTTACTGCCAAACAATATTCACAAACAGCTTTTATATCTAACTGTTTTGAGAAGGCCGCAATAGCATCGCCTTTCAATTCGTTTCCCGTGGTGATAATCGGACTTCCTGTTCTTTCAAGAAAGTCCTCAGTAAAAAGAATCTGACTGTCCCGCATAATGACGGTATGCGCCACGATATCTTCAATCCGGAATATGTGCCACATGGAATAAGCCAGTGTCTTGCTGTGGTATCCTTCCGCTTTGGCAAACGGCATTTGATAGAACGCTTCCGGAGGATATGTATTCACAATCGACGTAATCTGCTGAAACAGATCCTCTCGCAGTTCAATAAGAATGTCGATTCCTTTCCGAAAAGTCGCCGCTTTCCCTATCAGGGATTGCATTTTCTTATTCTTTTCCGACCATTCTTTATTCATATGCAGCCTCCAATATGAATTGAATTTGACAATAGTTCTATAGCTTCGACCCGACTCGAGACATCGAGACTACTACCTCGCAATGCTTCGTATGCGGGAACATATCCACCGGCTGTATCATTTCTGCTTTATATTCGCCCTTTGTGAGAATGTACATATCCCTTGCGAGTGTTTCGGGATTACACGAAATATACACTACTCTCTTGGGCGCAAGTTTGATAAGACTGTCTAAAAACACTCTGCCGCACCCGGCTCTCGGCGGGTCTGCAAACACAACGTCGAACCTCTCTCCGCACTCTGCGGCTTCGCTCATGAACCGGGCTGCGTCCGCATTGACGAAATCGGCGTTCGATATATTGTTTATCCTCGCGTTTACGACTGCGTCGCTTATCGCAGCTTTGTTTACCTCAACTCCGAGTACGGTTTTCGCTTTATCCGCCGCGCACAGTCCGATAGTACCTGTTCCGCAGTACGCGTCAAGTATTCTCTCCTGCCCCGTAAGCCGTGCGGCTTTGATGGCGGTATCGTATAATATTTCTGTCTGTATCGGGTTTATCTGATAAAATGACCTTGCCGATATGCGGAATCTCCTGCCGCATAGTATATCTTCAATATACCCCTTGCCGTACAGTATCTTTTCGTTTTTCCCGAGCATAAGCTTGTCGCTTTTATTGACACAAAGAACTACCGTTCTTATCTCCTTATACTTTTCGGCTATATTATGCGCAAGCGCATCTATTCCCGGTATGTCCTCGCTGTACGACACTATCGCCGCCATATATTCCCCGGTCGCACGGGCATTCCTTATCATAATGTGACGTATATATCCCCGCCTTTTTTTGGGGTCGTACGGTCTGATCTTCAGCTTTATGATCTGTTCGCGTATGTATTTTATCATCTCGTTTGCTTTGCTGTCGTTGATAAAGCAGTCGTCCGTCACTGCTATTCCCTCGCTTGAAGATTGATAAACGCCCGAAATGGTCTTTCCGTTTGACGCCCTGCGTATAACCGCCTGAACCTTATTGCGGTAGTGATACGGTTCGCTCATACCTATGATCTCATTCACACGGCAGAATTTGCGCAAAAGCTTCACCGCCATAGCCTGCTTGAATTTAAGCTGCCGTTCATAATCCATATTGCTTAGCTGACAGCCGCCGCATTTTTTCGATACGCTGCACTTCTTCCCGTCCATGTTCTCACTCCCTCCGCATTCACAACAGATAAATATATTTATATTATACCATTTTAGCCATGATTTGCAACCCTTTTACGCCATTAAAAAAATCTCTGTAAACACGAAAAAAGGACTGCGTATTACAGCCCCTTTTTTGATATTTTACGCTTTTACCGGACGGTTAGCTTCTATGTACTCGTCATAGCTTGATGTAATATCCTTGATGCCTGTTTTCTCGATAACGATGATTCTGTTTGCGACTGTCTGAATAAACTCGTGGTCGTGAGATGTAAACAGAACGATACCCTTAAACGCCGTAAGACCGTTATTTACTGCGGTGATCGCTTCGAGGTCGAGATGGTTTGTCGGCTGATCGAGTACGAGAACATTCGAGCCGAAAAGCATCATACGGGAGAGCATACATCTTACTCTCTCGCCGCCCGAAAGCACCTTGACGGGTTTGAACACATCGTCGCCAGAGAAAAGCATCTTGCCGAGGAATCCTCTTAAATACGTGTCGGTGCGGTCGTTTGATTTATTGTACTGCGAGAGCCACTCGAGAATGCTCATATCGCAGTTGTCAAAGAATTCGCCGTTATCCTTCGGGAAGTACGACTGCGTTGTCGAAACGCCCCACTTGAATCTGCCCGAGTCGGGTTCGGATTTTTCCATAAGAATATCAAAGAGAGCGGTAACGGCATTCTCGTTTTCGCAAAGGAAGGCTACCTTGTCGCCCTTTTCAAGGCGGAAAGTGACGTTGTCGAGCAGCTTTTCGCCGTCTATCGTTTTTGAGAGTCCCTCAACTTCCAGGATCTCCTTGCCGGGTTCTCTGTCCATATTAAAGCCTACCCACGGATAGCGTCTTGACGAAGCGGGGAGCTCTTCGACGGTAAGCTTTTCGATAAGCTTCTTTCGTGAAGTTGCCTGCTTAGACTTTGACTTATTTGCGGAGAAACGCGCGATAAATGTCTGAAGTTCCTTGATCTTATCCTCTGCCTTTTTGTTCTGCTGCTTGATCATCTGCTGAATAAGCTGCGACGACTGATACCAGAACTCATAGTTGCCGACATACATTTTCACCTTGCCGTAATCTATATCGACTATGTGTGTACAAACGGTATTGAGGAAGTGTCTGTCGTGCGATACAACGATAACAGTACCCTCAAAGTCGAGCAGGAAGTCCTCCAGCCATGCAATAGCGTCAACGTCGAGGTGGTTTGTCGGCTCGTCGAGCAGGATAATATCGGGATTGCCGAACAGCGCCTGCGCAAGCAGCACCTTGACCTTTTCTTTACCTGTGAGTGTACTCATTGATGTGCAGAGAATATCCTCGGAGAGTCCGAGACCCTGAATAAGCTTAGAGGCGTCGCTCTCTGCCTCCCAGCCGTTCATCTCGGCGAACTCGGCTTCAAGCTCGCACACACGGATACCCTCTTCGTCGGTCATTTCGCTCTTAGCGTAGATAGCGTCTTTTTCCGTCATAACGTCGTACAGCTTTCGGTTACCCATAATAACGGTATCGAGGACGGTGTACTCGTCAAATGCGAAGTGATCCTGTTTGAGTACGGACATGCGAGTGTCCTTCTTGATAACAACTTCGCCTGTTGTGGATTCAAGCTCGCCGCTCAGAATTTTGAGGAAGGTCGATTTGCCTGCGCCGTTTGCGCCGATAACGCCGTAGCAGTTGCCCTCCGTGAATTTAAGGTCAACGTCCTTGTAAAGGGGAGTACCGTTAAAGCTTAAGCTGAGGTTGGAAACGGTAATCATATAATCACGTCCATTCTTTTCT
>CADBRK010000169.1 GCA_902797065.1 uncultured Ruminococcus sp. | reverse complement strand
TCGATGCAGCCTGTTGACCTGCGTATAGTGTCTCCACTACTTTGCGGCAGCAACCCGTATCCCTGTGGTAGCCTTACCTACCGATAAATTGTATTATCTATTAATAGATTAAACCTGTTTATTCTAAATGTCAATAGAATAAACGAAAAATAAAAATCACAAGTTTGATACAGTTTAGCGAATCGCAGAATTTTCAGCGGCGACTTGCTTCCATTTGGCTCCGTATCCATTCCATCATCAGCCTGACGATTTTATCCTGCTGTATCTCTGTCAGCTGCGTGTTCAAAGGCACTCTGTACCACTTGTTTAAACATCCTCTGCAGCAGCAGGCGCAGGCATGCTGAGCCTTGAAAACAGGGTGACCTCGCATAGGGGTCTGTTTTCCGTCATTCGGAATATAGCTCGGTGCAAGTCTGTCACGGACAAAATCTCTTGCGTGGCGTTCGATAGTTTCCATGCCTTTTTTCTGTATGTACTCTATGTCATCTTTGGACAGTTTAAACCGTGAACGAAATTTCGAGCGTGACAGCTTTTCGAGAGCCTGGTCGATAGTCTGCATTACTGTTTTATTTCTTCGATAAATTCTCTTATTCTGTCAAGAGCTTCTTTGATGTGATTAAGAGAATATGAGTAAGATACGCGAACAAATCCCTCGCCGCTTTCGCCGAAAGCGTTTCCGGGAACAACGGCAACATGTTTTGCCATAAGCAGCTTTGTTGCAAATTCTTCCGAGGTCATACCTGTTGATTTGATACACGGGAATACATAGAATGCGCCCTTCGGTTCAAAGCAGGAGAGTCCCATCTCGTTAAACGAGCTTACGATCAGGCGTCTTCTCATATCATACTCCTGACGCATATGCTCAATATCGCTGTCGCCGTTGCGCAGTGCTTCGATAGCTGCATACTGTGCCGTAGTAGGTGCGCTCATGATAGCGTACTGATGGAGCTTTATCATCTCGGCGAGTATCTCCGAGGGACCCAGAGCGTAACCGAGTCTCCAGCCGGTCATAGCGTATGCCTTTGAAAAGCCGCTTACTACGATAGTTCTCTCTTTCATACCGGGGATAGACGCAAAGGAAACAGGATCCTCGCCGTAAGATAACTCTGCGTATATTTCGTCCGACAATACGATCAGATCATGCTTTTCTATTATGGGCGCGATAGCCTCGTAGTCCTCTTTCCTCATAGAACCGCCTGTCGGGTTGTTGGGGTAGGGGAGAACAAGCAGCTTTGTTTTGTCTGTGATCTTTTCTTCCAGTTCTTCGGGAGTCAGACGGAACTCGTTTTCTGCCTTTGTCTCGATTATAACGGGTGTAGCGCCTGTCATAGCCGTGAGCGGCTCATAGCATACGAACGACGGCTGAGGTATAAGCACCTCGTCGCCTTCTCCGACGGTACATCTGAAAGCGCAGTCGATAGCCTCCGAACCGCCTACGGTAACAAGTACATCTGTGTCCGAACGGTAGCTTACGCCGAAACGTCTCTCGAAATACCTGCAAATCTCCATACACAAAGACGACAGACCTCTGTTCGGCGTATACCATGTTTTGCCCAGTTCGAGAGATTTTATTCCTGTTTCTCTGATATGCCACGGAGTCTGAAAATCAGGTTCTCCGATACTCAGAGAGATCACGTTTTCCATTTCGTTGGCAATATCAAAGAATTTTCTGATGCCCGAGGGCTTTGTAGATTTGATTCTCTTGTTTATAAAACGATCATAGTTCATTTATATCACACATTCCCTTCCGTCTGTGTCGGAGGTGAAGTTCTGCATATCGACATTGTTAGACTTGTATTTTGTGAGGATAAAGTGCGTACTTGCAGACAGTACCGATTCAAGCGGAGAAAGACGCTTTGCAACAAACATAGCAATATCCTGAATGGAGTGACCCTTGACGAATACGCCGAGGTCATAATCGCCTGCCATCAGATAAACGCCTTCTACCTCTTCAAACGACATAACTCTCTTGGCAATCTCGTCAAAGCCCTTGTCACGCTTCGGCATAACCTTAAGTTCGATAAGCGCATTAACATCTGCCCCGGGAACCTTCTCCCAGTTGATGAGAGCCTTGTAGCCTGCGATAATGCCCTGATCCTCGAACTCCTTGATCTGCGAGTGAATTACATCCTCGGTCGTGTTGAGCATAACGGCAAGTTCCTTTTCTGTGAACTTACAGTTCTCCTGTAATAATGTAAGTAAACGATTTTTCATAATTGTTGCTCCTTGTCTGTTGATTTATTTTTATATTTATTAAAAAGCTCCATTGACGAAAACGCATAGATCTTGTAATCCTCGTCTTCGTATCTGTTCAAACATACTGCCGCATACCCGAGTATGAGCCAGAAGAATGAAACCATAAACGAAACTTCAAATATCATAGTTTTTTCAAAGAAAGCATATACGCAGTAAGATGCGAGAAACGAGGCAAGGCACGGGTAAATATCGTGCAGAATGGGCGGCTTCATCGTGAAAAGCCCTCTGAACATTCTGTACCCGAGACACACCGCAAACCCGATAAAGAACGCAAATCCCACAAATCCGGAGCATACGATTATAGTAAGATAACCGTTGTGGAAATCGGTGTATTTCATTTTGTCGTTATTGTAGCGGTTGCCGTAGTAAATAATATTGCCTTTTCCGACGCCCATCACAGGGTGATGCTTGATTACATTTATTCCCTGACGAAACAGCTTTATCCTTCCGCTGTCCAGACTCTTGTTCTTATGTTCAAACGTAATCTGATTCAGCTCGTCGTCGCTGTCGTCAAATGTATTGGAAGAATGATCCGATGTGGTAATGGTCTGTGTTGCGCCCGTCTGAAAAAGGAATCTCACCGTAAATACCGTTACCGTTATCAGCGCCAGAGCGATTATCAGCGTTATTACCCTTTTGAATATATATCCGATGTGTATCTCCTTGCCGCCGAAAAACCTGTAGCATGTAAATGAGATCAGGTAGCATATGATGATAAGCGCAGTTGCGTTTGAGTCGGTGAGTAGAATAACTACGAGATTCATTACAATGGAGATGACGGTAACTATTCTTTTGGGCTTGCTTATTTCTTTTCCCGTTGTATACCGCACAAAATCCGGCTTGAGAAGAAGATGACAGCAGAACGCCGCACAGAACGACGAGAAAGCCATCAGATTGGGGTTAAAATAAACTCCCGTGAACCGGTTCTCGTAGACCACAAGGTAACCTAAGGTGTATGTGACGCTTTTGCCGATAAAGTACAGCGAGATAATGCTGATGATATTGAGCAGAAGCGACATCGCCATAAAAATATTGCAAAGGCAGTATAATTCTTTAAGCAGCTTTTTGACTCCGTATTCCTCAGATATTTCCGAGTGCAGTCCGTAAAACAGAAAGAAGATGATAGGCATGTTTAATATCATCATTGCGCTTTCCCAGATACCGTCGGTATATCCCCTGATAAACAGCGTCAGTATATTCGACGCAACAAAGAGTACGAGCCAGCCGTAGTAGTTGACTTTCTTTATGCAGAGATCTGCTATATATCTGTTCGTGAAAAGCGAAAGTCCCCATACGAAGAAAAACACTTTTCCTACTTCTGCCGCAATATTTACATACCCGACAGAACACAAAAACAGATCGCAGATATATGCTATCCTGAACAGCGAAGCATCGCTGAAAAAATAACGAATTCTTTTGATTATACGCTCCAACCTATCACCGCCTTTCGCTGTTACACGGTGGTTTAGTCTGCTACCTTCACTACCGTAAGGAGACAGACGTACAGATCATAGAAAAAATTAAATTTACTTATGTATTCAAGGTTGTATTTCATTTTAGCGGGGAGGACTTCTTCAATGTACGCCTTTTCGACGTCGTCCGCCTTGTCGAGTATCTCCTCTTCATGACGGTATTTCACACTTGTAAGCGATGTTATCCCCGCAGGCATAAGCAGCGTTGCGTACATTTCGGGAGTGTATTTTTCTACATAACGTTCAACCTCGGGGCGTGTTCCGACGAATGTCATATCGCCCGCAAGCACGTTGAAAAGCTGCGGCATCTCGTCAAGGCGCAGACGTCTGAGAGTGCGTCCGACTTTTGTGATCCTGCTGTCGGAGCCCGATGTGACCTGAGAATTTTTTGCATTGTCGTTTACGTACATGGTGCGGAATTTGAAAATTCTGAACACTTTTCCGCCGGTCGTTACTCTTCTCTGCTTGAAAAGCACAGGACCGCTCGAATCGCATTTTATAAGAACCGCAACCACGAGCATCGGAATTGCAAGTATCACAATAAGGAAGACCGCCGCAATAATATCAAATATACGCTTGAAAACCAGATCTACTTTTTTATGAGTAAGTATATCGTAATATTGCCTGACCTCATCGTTTTGCATATAAGAGGGCAGTTCGGAATATTTCGGCAACAGCATAATTACCTCCCAAAAAATATATACTATGTTATTATACACTTTTACGGAGATTTTTTCAACTGTTTTGAGATCAAATAAAAAAATTCGCAAATTTTTAAATCAATTTTCAGATTATTGTTTCGTATCAGAAAAAACAAAACTAAATGTTATCGTAATTTTGAATGATTATTATTGATAATGATTATATAAAGTGCTATAATTATTATCAATATATTGCACGAGGTGACTTCTGTGAGAATTATAGATATAATCGAAAAAAAGCGTGACGGCTTCGAACTGGCTAAAGACGAAATATCATTTTTTGTAAAGGGTGCGGCAGATAACTCCTTGCCCGATTATCAGCTTTCCGCGCTGCTCATGGCGATTTACTTAAACGGCATGACAGACCGTGAACTTGATATTTTAACGGACGAGATGGCACGTTCCGGCGAGATGAAAACCTGGGATATGATCGAGGGCAAGACATGCGACAAGCATTCCACAGGAGGAGTCGGCGATAAAACCACCCCTATAATCGTGCCGATAGTGGCGTCTCTCGGCGGCAAGGTCATCAAGATGAGCGGCAGGGGATTG
>CADBRK010000168.1 GCA_902797065.1 uncultured Ruminococcus sp. | reverse complement strand
TCATACAAGGGCAGTGTTTTCGGCGTAGAGCCGCCGAACTTCGTTGACCTCAAGGTTATCGAGACAGAGCCGGGCTTCAAAGGCGATACTGCCACAAACGCAACAAAGCCCGCAACTGTTGAGACAGGCGCAGAGGTAAGAGTTCCTCTCTTTATCGACGAGGGCGAGGTTATCCAGATAGATACACGTACAGGCGAGTATCTCGGACGTTCCAACAACTAAGACAGATTTTTTACGGAGGACGCACAGATGAACATTAACGAAAAGGTTGCATATATCAAGGGTCTTATGGACGGTCTGAAGCTGAACGAAAACGACGATTTGGTTAAGATCATCAAAAACGTTGTAGATATTCTTGAAGATATGGCTGACGAAGTCGAAGATCTCGGCGAGCTTTATGACGAGCTGAGCGAGCAGGTCGATGAGATAGATCAGGATCTTTCTCTCGTAGAGGACGATCTCTATGACGAAGACGACGATGAATTTGACGATTTCGACGAGGACAGCGAGTATTACGAAGTAGTATGCCCGACATGCGGCGACGAGATCTGTGTATCCGAGGATATACTCATCGAGGGTTCGATCGAATGCCCCAACTGCGGCGAGGAGCTGGAGTTTGATTTCTCCTCTCTCTGCGCAGATGACATCGACTGCCCCAAAGGCGACGACAAGGACTGCGAAAGCTGCTCCAAGGATGATTGCCCCGTAAAAGACGATACGGACGAATGATAACCGTATGATGTAACAATTTCAGCGCCCCTTGAGTACTATGCTCGAGGGGTGTTATTTTATGGCAGAAATAAAACGCTGTTTCCGCAGACGCTTCGGAAAAGCATATAAAAGCCGCACAAGAACGAAGAGCGCAGTTATCGCGCTTGTCATTATCTTTGTATTGTCGATGATCGGGCTGTACATTCATTTCGAGATTGAAGCCGCTTCGTTTATGGAGACGTACTCCGTGATAAAAGCAAAGCAGATGATGAGCGAGCTTTTCGGGAGTACCGTAGAAAAAAAGACTTCAGAGCTTGGTTTGTCGTATGACGAGCTTACCGATATAACGTACTCTCAGACAGGTGAGGTGCAGGCAGTCAATACCGACGTGTATTCCGCA
The DNA here is from genome assembly GCA_902797065.1 of uncultured Ruminococcus sp. Lineage (GTDB taxonomy): Bacteria > Bacillota > Clostridia > Oscillospirales > Acutalibacteraceae > RUG592. The sequence goes on along the minus strand of CADBRK010000168.1, from coordinate 1,754 downwards.
AATCTGCTCAAACACGCAGTAAATTCGGAGATTGCCGGAAAACTCGATTCCGAGTATGAGTACATGGTTGAAATACCTGTCGGCAGCCTGATGGACAGCGAGTTCCTCAGCGGAACGGGCATTAAGCTGCATTTTAACAACACCGTGACCGGCGATGTCAGAACGGATTTCAGGAGCGAGTTTGAATCGGGCGGTATCAATCAGACGGTACACAGATTATACATAGACATTACCGGAGAACTGATCGTGATCGCAGGCGGCAGACAGGAGCCTGTATCGTTTACCGATTCGATACTTCTGGGCGAGACGGTCATAGTCGGCGCTGTGCCGTACAGCAGGTATTAAGGAATATATACCCTGAACTGTAAAATATTTTACATTGAAATAAACATGCGATCTTCTGTATAATTTAATAGGAAATTCCGATCGGGTTTCCGGATAAATTTTCATACAGGAGGTTATTATGAAAAAACTGAGATTGACGGTCTTGACCGCAGGACTTATCGCCGCATTATCCGTGATGAGCGCTTCGGCAGACTGCAGGAACGGCGAATTGTGCAGGGATCCGGGGCTGTGCAGAGTGCTTGTGTGCGCAGACGAAGCGAAAGCGATTGATCTGCAGAGTATTGCGCTTTGTGGTATCAATACCGCAGAGTGCGGCGGAAGGGTATGTATGCCGCCGAATACCGAAGATTTGCTGCATAGCATAACGGAGAAAGTGTTCGGCTGCGGCAGCTGTGATAATGCTGTTGTACACGAATGCGGGGGCGATTGTATAGACGACGACGGCTGTAACGAAAGTGTATGCAAAGAAATCTGTACGGACGAATGTACAGGTGAATGCACGGACAAATGTACAGCTGAATGTACCGACGAATGTACGGACGGCTGCGAACCGCAAACAGATTCACAGGACGAAAGCGGCGATATACAAGAAGCCGCTCCCGACGATGAGCAGGACGCCGAATGCAGTGAAGGCTGCGCCGACGACGTGGATACGTGTACCGACTGCACGGACACGGACGAAAATACCGACGATATATGGGCAAGTCTTGAAGATTTCCTGAATCGTTTTTATGAGAGATCAACGGGGGAGAAGGACACCGATTATGATCTTCCCGAACCCACAACCGATAATCATTCAGACAACATTTTTGAAGCAAACGCATATGAACAGGAGGTATGCGATCTTGTCAACGAGATCAGGAGAGAATACGGTCTGAATGAGCTTACCGTAAGCGAAGACCTTACTAACGCCGCAAGAATAAAGTCCCGGGATATGCACGACAAGGGATATTTCAGCCATAATTCGCCGACATTCGGCAGCTCTTTCGATATGATGAAAAGCCTGGGAATAAGCTATCGAACCGCAGGCGAGAACATAGCAATGGGTCAGAGGACTCCTTCGGAAGTCGTTAACGCATGGATGAACTCCGAGGGTCACAGGGCGAATATCCTGAATGCGTCTTATACGCAGATAGGCGTCGGATATGTCGGGGACGGACACTACTGGACGCAGTTGTTCACAGGCTGATCGCCTCACAATTAACGGCAGTAACGGATATATAGTGCTATATTATCTTAATGTTAAGCCCGCGTCATCTTTTCGTATGATGCGGGCTGCTGCTTTGAAACGGTTAAAAATGCCTGATTCCGGCATATCAAAAATTTTCTTAAAAAAAGTTGCATAGTTGTACGCAACTTAGGTTCTTTTTGGGGGGATTAGTGAAGGCGGTCGCCACGCGGCGACGGGC
>CADBRK010000167.1 GCA_902797065.1 uncultured Ruminococcus sp. | reverse complement strand
TTCGCTATATTGGCTTGCACTTCTTTACCGAACATATTAATCATTGTGCCCTTGGATATGTCGTTTACCGTTACAGTCACATTCTCGGGTTTTGTCAGGTCGGCAAGTTTCTCTTTGCCGTGCCACGGGCATCTCATACACTCAACGTCATCTTCGCCGCTGTATATCTTCTTATGCGCTTCGGGATCTGTTTTCCATCCGCATACGCACTCGTCCCAGTGATTAGAATCGTCGAATTTCTTTTCAGGGGAATGCGTGACAGTGCTTTCGATTATTTTTTCTCCACACTCATCGCAGACCAACCAGTGGGTTTCGTTATCATACTCAAAATGGGTATGCTCATGGGGACATTTAGTTTCGGGGAATGTCTTTCCGACGCTGCTGTCGTCGATAGGAACTTTGACTACTTCAAGCTCAGACATTTTTGCTTTATTATCCGCAGCTACACCAATAATGATATTCGCATCCGTACCTTTTGTATAGCCTTCCGAAGGGTCATCAGGCTGTTCCGTAAATACAGGAACGCTCAGATTCGTCACTTTGAAAGTACCGTTTTCGGTAACTTCAAACGTCTCTCCGTTCGGACCTTTGGTCACTCTTTGACCTTGAGAAATTGTAGTGACTTCATTATTTTCTCCAACCTGAAAATGAGGACTCGTACCTGCATTGACCTTCAAAGTATCTTCGTGCATAGGACTGACAAAATACTGCGGAATCCCCTCTTGTGTACTGAATTCAACATCGAGTTTCGCAATCGCACAATTATAAATCGAACCGTGCATATTAACCATTTTACCGGTTTCCAGGCTGTTGAGTTTTACCTTAACATTTTCGGGCTTTTTCGGATCGGCAAGATATTCTGTTCCCTTCCACGCACAATCCATGCATGTTACTTCTACTTCGCCGGATTTGGTATCACCATTATATACCTTTCTATGCGGTGAGGGGTCGGTCTTTTTACCGCAGAAGCACTCCAACCAGTGGTTTTCGTCATCAAACTTATATTCATAAGAATGTGATTCGGAGTATACTACTGTTTCATTACAATCATCACAGATCGCCCAATGTTTATAATCTGTAAATTCATAGTGAATATGCTCGTGGAGGCAGCTTTTCGCAATATCCGTTTGTTCATCAGTGTCTGTAGGCTCATCGCTGTCTGTTGTATTACCGGAGTCTGTAGAATCGTCACTGTCCGTCTGTTCATCGGTGTCATTCTTATCATCTGTGTCGACTTCGGTTTCAAACTGTTCACCGGAACCGGGGATAACTACATCTACAAGATTTGAAATTCCGCCCGACTCATAGTCAAAGATCGCAAGCTGAACGGTGTCACCTGTTTCGGGCTTATCACCTTCAGAATAGTACAGCGGTGTAAACAAAGCCTTTTCTCCGTTTCCCTTGTCGATGATATCAGTTTCCGGATTGACTGTCCAAAGTCCAACGACCTTGTACCATTTGCCGTTGATTCTGAAGCCTTTCATGCCGAAATTTTTATTCTCGGCTTCTTCTTCGGAACCAACTTCTTTAAGCGTGAATACCTCGGTATTTGTGTGTCCGTCGGGATCTTCGTAATGCATCCAAACCGCCGGGTAATTTGCCATTTCGCCCTCAGCGTTCGGATCGGGCGTCTTATCGTAATATACAAGCTCTTTGATGTTGTGATTGGACCTTGGCATATCCTGTATCTCCACATCCGCTGCTCCCGAAAGGATCATTGGTATCATGCCGAAGCACAGACACAGAGATAAAACGATCGACAATATTTTCTTCATAAGTTTAAACTCCTTTATTAAATGTAGTGTGTTTCGATCCCTCTCCAAGGATATGAATAATAATATATCACCCGCGCTTTCTGTTTAAATTGTTTATCACGTTAAACACATCATACTCAGTAAGAATATAACATATTATCTCTGCTTTAGCAATAGATTTTGTACAAGCGGTATGAAAATCGGCATGAGCGGTAATAATAAAAAGTGATTCATCCCGAGCGCCAATTAAAGCATGCCCGGGGTGAATCGTGTATTATTCAAGGAGAAGAGAGCTATGTCATAAAGGTATATTCACGATTTGTGCTATCCCATACCAAAGTTCTTCCGAGTCTCTCATTTTTTGACATACGTATCGTATATCTCTGTATTTCAAGCGCATTTTTTGCCGTGACTTTCTCATCTCCATAGACGTCGGCAGCTATAAGCTGGTTTTCATCAAATTCTTTCAGATGAATAACGTACCGCTGAATAACCATACTGTCTTTTGCTGTAACCTTTCCGTCGCGGTCTATGTCGCCTATCAAAATCTGTTCGGGTTCGGTGATACTGATTGTCAGACCGGTATGAACCGGTACTTCGTTGTTTTCTCCTGCCGTGCCGGTATAGTGCAGTGTGATCTCATGCGAACCCAATTCAAGCTGCTGCAGGAATTCCTTCTTTATTGTTATAACCTTCTCCCGGACAGTGTAATCTTCGCCCGGAACCAAAACTTTTTTAGCGTAAGTCACAGAATCGAGAGTAAAGCTGCCGTCGTCCTTTGCGGCATATACATCTGCCAATTTGTTCTGCTTTATTTCGATTTTATCGGGAGTTTCGGTCGGCTGATAAACACCTCTCAGACGATAGCGTCTGCCTACTCCCGAACCGTCGTCTTCTATAAAGCCATGATCCGTTACATACTGATGAACATATGAATCTTTGTCTACCTCGGCGAGTACCCAAGCATAATCGCTGCAGAACGGCGTGCTTATCGTTCCCAGTGTATCGGGGAGTACAATAGTAACATCGTTGCGGCCGCCGAGAAGGTTGTTTGAAAGCTCCGTAAGCTCGCCCGGCTGTATCTCGACATATTTAAGAGTCGATTCGTCTGCAAGGCTCTGCGTTATCCACTTTACACTGCCCGGAATTATCTCACTCTCAATAGATACCGGACACAAGCTGAATGTATTTCCGTATGCGCCCGATAAGCCGTCAACAAAATCGGGAATAACTACATTTCGTTCTGTACCCGTATAGTGTACAAGCGTGCGTGATTTTCCCTCCATGCTGCTGTTTTCTTCAAAGTGTATGTTGAAATCGGGGTAGCCTTTTATATAGTAATAGTAACCGTACGAAGAATTTCTGAGCGTTTCTTCGGTCATTGAGTTGAGCGTCACCATAAATTTTGTGCCTCGCTGTCCGGCTTCTCCGGAACTTGCGTGGAAGTCGGTAATATTGTCGGGAAGTTCTACGGTAAGTTTAGGGCAGCCGCCGAGTGCATTTGTACCGATAGAAGTAAGCGAATCCGGCAGATTTATATGGCGGAGATTATACAAAGAGCCAAATGTACCGACACCCCATCCGTTGCCGACAAGAGTTGTCACTCCGTCGGGCAGCTCTATATCTGTCAGGAACAAACAATCGGTGTGGGCAAAGCCGGACACTTCGGAAACGTTGCCTGATATCTTCAGCTTTCTGACGCTTGTAAAATATTTTCGATAGCCCGGTGCATATACCCATTCGTGCGCATCGTCATCGTAATAAAGCGAGTAGCCTGTCTCGGCTTCACCCGGTATCGGGATACCGCTGCCGTCATGCGACTGAACATCTATCCAAAGCAGCCCCTCTTCGTTAACGCTCCATGAGACCTTGTCGCCGTCCCTATTCTCGTATGTTACGGTATCGATAGTTTCGATAGCCGGAGCAATATAGAAATAGGTGTCCTCGGGAGCTTTTGAGCCTGTAAAATTATTTATTCCGACAACGGTAATGTGACCGCTGCCGAACAAGCCCGTACTGACATCAACATTCCCGCTGTATTCAAGAACGTAGTCCTGACTTTCGACAAGCTCTTTGTTGTCATAATACACGTGTGGTTTCGGGCAAATAGGCTCGCCCGTATAGTCGAAAATGGTTTCGTCAAGTTCAATGCGGACTAAACGGCTGCTGATATTAAACTTGTCAATACTAAATGTTTTTGTTTTTGTACCCGTGTATTTTCCGATGCCGATAAATGTTGCTGTTGCAGCATATGAATTATCGGGGTCGGGGTAAATGTTGTTTTCAAAGGTTACAACATAGTCTACTCCCTCTTTGAGATATTTGCTGTGATCATTTGAGTCATACCCCTCGTACAGGAAGTACAGCGGTTCTATCGGCTCGCCTGTGTAAGAAAATGTATTGCCCGACGAAGGCATACCGACATTTACCGTGTTAATGTCTATCAGCTCGGACGTGTCGGCATCTGCCGCAAAAGAGAACATACCCAACGTTATAACAAGCGCCAACACAACAGACAAAAGCCTTTTGACATCTTGTTTCTGCTTTAAACCGACCATTTAAAGCCCTCCTTTAGATTTTTATACTACTTCTTGTCTTTGCCGTTATTTGCTTTTCCTGCCCCGATAATTGAAAGAACAGCAATAGCAATACCTCCGATAAACACAGCAAGCCAAGCATGCTCATAAGAATTTGCAAGTGTGCCCCATACTACCATTATTCCGCCCGAAATAACGGCGATAACAGGAATTAAAATCTTCAAGTTCATAAAACAACCTCCTTATTTTTCGCTATTATACTATATTTAGATTGGTTTATCAATAGTTTTTGTACAAGCGGTATGAAATTCGGCACGAGCGGTCAAAAACAAACCCGGGCAGCATTTGCAGCATACCCGGAATATATTCGAAATTTTTTTACAGAGATACCTGACTCATTTCTTTTTATGATTCTGAGAATTTAACTCGTTAAGCTCTCTGACTTGTTTACGGTAATTCATGTATATAATCAGCCAGATCATAAAATATACCGCGATCTGTATTCCTATCATTATAAGAATGTCCGTCAGACTGTACACCCATCCGAGAAGGATAGCTATGGGCAAAAAAGCAACAATTATAATACCGCAGTGCGAAACAGTAGCAAGAGTCAACGGCCATTTTTCAATATCATAAAGTGACATACCGCCAAAGCATAAAGCGCCGAAGATGCCGGAGGCGATATTCTGGATAAAGATCGCGAGCGTAATATCACCTACTCTTTCTATCAGCAGATTCGATGCCGGGATAAAGCCGTTTTCGTCCCATGCGCCGCCAAGCAGAGGGATAATATTGCCTATCACCATACCGAGCAAAAAACCGATACCCGCTCGTTTTAATGTTTTTAATAACATCAGGCATCCTCCTTCCCCAACAAGTGCTTCCTGATAAGCGGAATGAACCGCCGTGAAGCCCATGTTTCAATTCCGCCTTCAAGCTCCAGGCGGAGCGTTCCGCCAATTGTGAAATCAAATCTGATTATCATTTCGGAGTTTACGATCTCATAACGCGAGATCTTTATAAAACGTCTTTTGTCGAGTATTTCTTCTATACTTCGCAGCGTCATACTTGAAGTGTATATATCGTTCCGTGTGATGATCTTTATTTGTCTGTCGGAAGCACAAACGGAAATTATATCGCTTTCATCTATTATGCAGTCACAGCCGGATGTATCCAGGACATGAAGCTCCCGGCGGTGAAGAAGCCCGGATATTTTCTCAATCAGAGCATCTGTCTCTGCGCTGCTGTGCGCCGCCCGAACTACTATCTCAATTTGTTCGACAGTATCACTCTGTTCAAAACGTATCGGAATTACTTCCATTACGGACCGCTCTCCTTTCTTTTTTTATGGTAGGGTGCTCGCAGCGAACACTCTTGGCAAAGTATATGCACCGTGAACACTCGGATTCGGAATTATTCTTTTGAGTACACCATCTCTGATGTCTGTAGCCGTATTTTGTACGACAAACATAACAGACATACATCTCGCAGGCACCGCCTATTATCTTTCCGATGTTCTCCATACGACAAACACCAACCTATTGTATAATTTAAGAAAGTATAGCATATAGCATTTTTCCTTTCAACAGAAATTGTACAAGAGGTAGAAATTACAGCATGAACGGTTTTTGGTGCACAAAAAAATTTACAGTCTTTTGTACAGTATGCATACTATTATTTGCACTGCCGCCCTCTCACACCGGCACGCTTACCGTTCGTTGAGGTTTCTCCATAGAGACAAATTCACGCACAGACGAGAAAGCCGCCCAATTAAAAAAGCAGGTGTGCGCATTTTATCCGCTGTCGGAAGCTGAAAAGTATAACGAACGCCGATGTCCCGTTTGCATGTCCGAGAAAAGAATTCAAACGGCAGACCGAGAGTTTATTTTTTGTTACGCCTGACGACTGAGTGCATACACAAAAGCGGCCGGGATCGCTCCCGGTCGCTTCGTCTGACTATTTGGGCATTTTATTAATAACTGAACTGCCCGATTTTTTATACTATCACGGTTTTATTTTACTTTTGCAACTCTGCGTTTTGACACATAATACACAACCGCAAAGATTACCATCAAAACTGCCGCGAATACCTCGACAGGCAGCATATTCGGATAACCGGTATCAGGCAATGTATACCCCGTTGCCGTGAACGTGTTGCTGAATATAAATTCTACATCAAGGTCGTTGTTGTGTACTTCGCCCTGCGCCGTTATCGCCTGTGCCGGTTCTGTGTTCGCCTGCGGAGATACATTCAGCTCTGCGCCCTCGTTGCAGATCACGCTGTACGCCGAGATGAAGTGGTCGTATGCCGCTTCGGTTATCGTGTACGTTGTGCCGACGGGCAGACCCTTGATCGTAAACGACTCGCCGTCTCTGAGGTAAAGTTCAAGTTCTGCATTTCCGTCGTCATCGGAGTAGAACACTTCTTCGGTCGAGCCGGTCGTGTTGCGTTCGGTGTACTCGATCGTGTACTTATGCGTCGGATCAAGTCCCCTGAGCATTACCGTAAATGCATACTGCTGCGTGCCGTACTCGGCGTTTGTTTCGTCGCTCCATGTCATATCGACATACTTAGTGACTTTGATATCACGTTCAACCTTGCGGTTCGTGAAGGTTATCACTGCGTTCTCGCCCTGGTTGACAACTTCTTCCTCGGTTGCAAGCGCTTTGTTTGCAATATCGTTATTGTCGGCTGAGTTTGCAATCATACCAAGATTGTTGGAATCCTGGATAATGTACGACGCATAGTAATCGTTCTCGGCTTCTGTTACCCTATAGTGCGCTCCGACAGGCAGTGAGTAGAACACAGCCTCGTCTCCGCCGCCGAGACCGAACTCGATCGAAAGCGTACCTTCGCCGTCTGCTTTGAATCTGCCGAACGAGGTGTTGACGATCTCGAATGCATTCAGCTCGGTAAAGTCGATCGTGAAGTTGAATATATCGCTGTTCGCTGCGGTCGTGTTTGTTACGACTTTTCTGACCGCAAGATCCTGCGTGATGAATTTATAGTTTGTGAATGTAACAGTAACTTCTTCGCCGCTGTCGGCTGTCTCAAAAGCTGTCGAGAGAGATGTATCGGTCGTGCTGTTCTCCGAACGGTCGCTGTTGATA
>CADBRK010000166.1 GCA_902797065.1 uncultured Ruminococcus sp. | reverse complement strand
ACTACGGGCAATATGCCATTTGTATTTACAAACAATGACGAAAAGGCTTATTGGGAAGGCGCTTCCGGCAGTGATAAGGTTTACGAAGGACCTAACGGAGAAAAGATCGTTGAAACCGATAAAACTCTTAAAGTTGATGTGCAGGTTCCGATATTTGAAAAAGGCACGGGATTCGTTGACGGCTACCGAGAAGGCGATACTATGTTAATAGAGGTCGCTGCGGGAGCAGGAAACTTCAGCAAGGAGTCCGAGCCTGTTATTGTGGAGATACCGGCAGACAAAGACAGTATCGGAAAGAAATTCCCGCTATCGGAAACAGAAGAATGCAAGCATGACAACGGTGAGATGACGTTCGATCTCAAAAAGATCAAAACTCCCGTCGGTACAGATGACGAAGCGACATATATCACGCTTATCGAGATCAAGAAAAATTGCAAGGACTGTAACAAACAAATCAAGAATAAGCTGTACAGACTCAGACATAAGAAAAAAGCGCTGAATAAATATATGAAGCAGCTTAAAAGAAATGGCTGGGTAATTATGTCAAAGAAGGGCGTTCACATTGATGGCACATTCAATAAGAATGATATTATATTCTTCAGAGGCAAGGTTTTGATAAAGGATAAACATTACAAAAAATCAAAAGGTAGTGTTGTAATTGAATTTTCCGATGAATACCTCAATGATATTGAGGACGGTGTATATGATCTTATGATCCTCAACGGTGACGAAGTATCTGTAATGAATGTGACTGTTAAAGATCATCTTATAACAGACCTTGGCGAAAAGGATCTTGACGAATATGAGTTCGAAGAGATGTCTGAAGAAGAGTATAATGCTCTTGTTGCGGAGTACGAAGAAAGTGAAGCGGAGATCATAGATTGTGTGCTTGAAGAAGACGAGGATTCCGACGTTCCCACTGACAGTGACGTACCAACCGACAGTGACGTTCCCACTGATAGCGATGTACCTACCGATAGTGACGTTCCCACTGACAGCGATGTACCGACCGACAGTGATAATAACTCCGATACGGATAAAAAAGAAACCACCGATTCGCCTGACAAACCGAATACACCCGATAAACCCGATGATAATAAGGGTATTCTCGGAGATGTTGACGGCGACGGAAAAGTAACGGCAAAGGACAGCATGCTTATTCAAAGATATGTTATCAATCTCAAAAAACTTGACGAAAAGCAACTTCTTGCCGCAGATGTAAACGGTGACGGTAAAGTCACAAACAAAGATGCGCTCGAAATTCTGAGATATACAATTCGTATGTCTAAGAATGACAAGATAGGAAAGCCTATTTCATAAACACATAGATAATCATCATTCTTCTCCTAAATAAAACAATGGTTTGCCTCGGCATATTTATGGCTCGGAGTAAACCATTGTTTGTTTTTAAACAGAATCATCAACCGATTATTTGTGTCAGAAAAGGGGAGTGATAGAAGAAGATTAAGAAAATAAAAAACGGCACGCCAAAACGTGTCGTCTTTTTGTGACCGGATCTGTAAGCCGGGTTCTGTTGTAAACAGTTATCTATCTTGGCAGTTCGTTGCCGAAGCTGCTCAGTGCCACCTCCATAGGACACGCCGGGCAAGCGTATAGTCCATCCGCGGTGTTGCTCCGAATAGGGTTTACAGGGTCACAAACTCTCGCTTGTGCCGGTGAGCTCTTACCTCGCCTTTCCACCCTTACCGATATTATCGGCGGTATATCTCTGTTGCACTTTCCCTGGGGTTGCCCCCGGCGGCCGTTAGCCGTTATTCTGCCCTGCGGAGCCCGGACTTTCCTCGCATACAGCCTTTCGGCTTTGTACACGCAACTGTTCAATTCGCTCACGTGATAATTTTACTTCATTTCCGGTGTTTTGTCAATATAAATAACAAACGTCGGCCGAGATGGTGAATTAAAAAAGTATTTGCATTTCATGTGCTTGTGTAGTATAATAAATTCAGCTATACTATACGGAGGGGTTGGATGAAAAAGATTTTAAAAAAGATCAGCATTATTGTGCCTGTCATTGTTATCCTTGCTCTCAGTGTTGTAGGTATATGCTATTTTAACGAAATACGTACACTGATTTCGGTTAAACCGATTGAGGGTACCAACCTTTATACTATGGAGTATGTCTCCGATTATCGGTTTGATGAGTTCCTGGAAACAGGAGCGTCCAACAATAAAGAATACTACGATTACATAAATAATATGATAAATACGCAGACAAAGCTAAAGCTTGCCAACAGCCAGGCTGCTTCCGATGCGTGCACGGCGTTTACGTTCCGCGATAAGGACGGCGGGCACTATCTCGCCAGAAATTACGATAACAAAGCCAATCCCGTTATGCTGGTGGCTACCGCGCCTCGCGGCGGGTATAAATCAATTTCTGCGGTTAATATGACATGCATGGGATATAATAACGAAAAGGTACCTTCAAAATTTGACATCAACACGCTTGCAGCACCGTATTTTCCGACGGACGGCGTAAACGAGAAGGGAATTTCCGTAGCCGTTCTTCAGGTCAATTTTGCAAGAAAACAGAAGTCTGATAACCACAAGACTATAGGTATCTTTGCAGCGGTACGCCTTGTGCTCGATCATGCCGACAGCCTGGATAATGCCGTTGCGCTTATTGATCAGTACAATATATATTTTGATACTGCTTTTATGGCGCAGTTTTTTATTGCCGATAAGGACGGAAACAGTGCGCTTGTCGAATTCGTAGACGGCAAGATGTATGTTATCAAAAACGAGAACCCCTCATTTCAGGTGGCATCTAACTTCAATAATATGGAAGAACAGTTCAGCAGGGACGGTTATGTCAAGCAGCATGAGTACAGAAAGTGGCTCACTGCTTCGGATACTACGGCATATGACAGTGAGTACAGCGGATATATAAGATACGATTTTGTTTACGATTCGCTTTACAACATAAGCGGTATCATGTCAGAGAGCGACGGGTTTGAATTGCTCGAAGATGTGGCTTCTCCCGATAATCTGCAGTATTCTGTCATTTACAGACTTGATAAAGCAGAGGCAACGATCATTACCGACAACGATTGGGAGAAAAAGACAACTGTTGCTGTTCGGTGATGAGTGTGATTAAGAGTAATAGAAGAAACGGAGGAATATGATATGGGCAAGTTTAATTTAGTATTTAAAGCGGCCTGCGCTGCAGCTGCTTGTATGATCTTTGCCGCAGGCTTTGCCGAAGCGAATGCAGCTGCGGCTCAAGCGCCAAGATTCCATGCCAGTGCAGTAGAAGAGAAGCCTGTTCTGGACCATAGCGGGGCGGGGAAGAACGGCCTCAGACCTTCTGCATATTCTGTGGAAGGATCAGTGTTTTCTGTATCGGGTGCTTCGCTCCCTTCATCATATCGTTCAAAAACCACAGATGTCAAAGATCAGGGAGTTTACAACACATGCTGGGCATTTTCAAATATAGCTACGCTGGAGTCGTTTCTTCTTAAAGAAGGAAGAGGTTCGTATGATCTTTCCGAGAACCACCTTGCATGGTGGTCAACGGCCGAATATAATTCAGACGGTAAAGGGTGGCTTTTTGACGACCTCTATTACGGCGGATACAGCATGATAGGCGCAGGTTATCTGACTTCATGGCAGGGCGCGGTACTTGAGGAGGACTGCCCTTATGATCAGTATTTCAATACGCTTCCCGACGATATGGAAGGAGGGACTATGCCGTTTAATGTTACGGGAATAATGTATGTGGCGAACGATATAGATTCCGTTAAGTCGGCTATATATAAATACGGCGCCGTTGCCACATCCTACAACAGTGACGACAATAACTACAATATCGGGAAAAAGGCATATTATCAGTCTGACTATGATTATTCATCGGGTCATGCTATTTCGATCATTGGCTGGGATGATAATTATTCCAAGAGAAATTTCAGGAAAATTCCTCCCAAAGACGGCGCATGGCTTGTCAAGAACAGTTGGGGAGAAGATATGTGTGACAATGGCTTTATGTGGATCTCGTATTATGACGCAATGCTGCTTGATACCAATACATGGGGCAGTAATGTTGTAATAACATCTGCAAGGAGAAACACCGGATATGACAGGTTATACCAGAATGAGATTTACGGAGCAACCTGGTATACAGCTATTAACGATGAATATGACAATCCTTTTAATGAACTGACGTTTGTCAACGTGTTTGACTTTGATGATACGCATAAATATTTGCAGAAGGTTATCTTTGAAACAAGAAATACCGGAGTGAAATACACTGCATATTATATCCCCGTAGTTGATGGGGTTCCAGACACCAACAGGGATAACTGGGTAACTCTGGCAAGCGGCAGAAGCAGCTTTTCGGGTTATATATGTGTTGATACGGGATCATTCAGAGTGCCTGCCGGCGTGGGTGCGATCGGTGTCACTATGGATTCCGGTGACGGTTACTTGGGCGCTTCTATCGGGGTGTCGGAGTGGGTCTCTGACGAAAACAATGTCTTTATGTTTATGTCGGACGCAAAGTACGGTGAAGGTTTTGTAATTATTGGGTCGGAAGTCTTTGATATTATGGAAGTCTATTCATGGGCAAAAGATTCTATCGGCGGCAATATTGTTCTTAAGGCTGTAGCCTCCGAGCATTGTATCGGTGATGTTACGGGCGACGGATACTCCACCACTGCAGACGCACTTTGCATTCTGAGAGGATCGGTAAAACTGACAGGTTTCGATGCGGAACAGACGATCAACGCAGATACAAACTTTGACGGCAATATTACGGCAGCAGACTCGCTTCTCGTTCAGCGCAAGGCGGTAGGGCTTATTTCGGATTATTAATAGTAAAAAATTTACGGACAGTATCATTGATTCGATACTGTCCGTTTGT
>CADBRK010000165.1 GCA_902797065.1 uncultured Ruminococcus sp. | reverse complement strand
TTTGACCTCAGACCGAAGGTTATCATCAAGAAGCTTAAGCTGCAGAGACCCATCTACAGACAGCTTGCAAGCTACGGCCATATCGGCAGAGAAGACCTCGGCGTCGAGTGGGAAAGACTCAACAGAGTCGAGAAGCTCAAAACAGTTGTTGCAGAGCTGTGTCAATAAGACGATCATTACATAATTACATATTATCAAGCGGCAGGTGTTTCTTGCCGCTTTTTGTATTTTTTATAAACTTTTTGTGAAAGTATTGAATTGTATTATACATATTGATATAATGAAAAAAACGCAAAGGAGACGAAGTATATGAAAAGTAAGAAAATAGTTATTTCTATGATCATCATAGCATTGACAGCTGCGTTTGCAGGCTGCAGTCAGAAGACCGAGTCGGCAGTTGCCGACGAACCGCACGTACCCGCAATGACAAACAAAACCGCCGGAGATACTTTTGAAGCAGCTCCCGACGGATACGACGGCGGAGACTATGATATTGCCGCACCTGCCTCAGCAGATGGTTATTACGATGACGCTCCGGGCAATACCGCTCCCCCGGCAACTTATGATCCCTCAGAAGTAAGCAAGCCCGAATCCGAACCGCCCAGGGCAGGTCAGCTCACCGCCGGAGTATGGAGCGATAACGATAACTGGGGCTTTTTCTCCAATCTTGTTAACACGGATCTGATCTCTTTCCCGAGCTACGGTATAGACCCCCGTTTCCGTACCGTAGTAAACGTAAAGGACTCAAAGGGTCAGCCGGTAGTCAATGCGGCGGTCACGCTTACAGGCAGCGACAGCAAGGTGATCTGGAAATCGGTGACAGACAAAAATGGCTGCGCATATCTGTTTTCTCCCGAGGGCAGCAGTCCTGTATCTGCCGAGATCGAATTCAACGGCAAAAAGCAGACCTGCGAGGTACAGCAGCCGAAAAACGATAATCAGTCTGCCGTTAAATCATCCGACAGCGTTACCGATGTTACATTCGACTATGAAGGGGAACTGTATAAAAAAACAGATATTATGTTCATTCTCGACACAACAGGCTCGATGTCCGATGAGATGCTTTTCCTCCAGAGTGAGTTTACAGCCATTACCGAAAAACTGGGAACGGAGAACACACGGTATGCCGTAAACTTCTACCGTGACGAGGGCGACGAGTACGTAACAAATTGCCACAACTTTACGGATAACATCAAAGAGCTGCAATCCGCACTGAATGCGGAAGAAGCTACAGGCGGCGGAGATATGCCCGAAGCGGTTGCCGATATTCTGAAGGAATCCGTTTACAACGCAAGCTGGGACGACAACTCTGTCAAGCTTGCATTCCTGATATTCGACGCTCCTCCTCACAAAGGAACGGAAGAAACAATAGCTATGACTATAAAAGAAGCCTCCGCAAAGGGTATTCACATTATCCCCATAGTATCGTCAAACTCGGAACGTGATACCGAGCTTTTCGGCAGAGCGCTTGCAATAGCAACCAACGGAAAATACGTATTCCTTACGGACGATTCGGGTATCGGAGATTCTCACCTCGAGCCGATAATCGGTTATTACGAAGTACAAAGTCTGTACGATATTATTATCGATATTGTAAACGAGTATAAGCAGTAACATATTACGACGCATGGTATGTATTCGGCGTACAAGAAAAAAGCTGTCACCGTATCGGCAGCAGCTTGAATTTGAAAATTGCAATAATAAACGCAAAAGATGGAGTTGATTTTGTCAGCCCCATCTTTCTGTTTAATCCTCATCCGAACGGCTTCTGCAGTTGACCGTCGCACAACAGACCGCCTTTGCTCCGTTTTCGAGCAGAGTATTCGTACATTCAAGAAGCGTTGACCCGGTTGTGATCACATCATCTATAATCAGTATCGTTTTCCCGACAAGATCGCATTTACCCGAGAATTCGTAGACACCTTTAACGTTTTCCCGTCTCTCCTGTGCGTTGAGTTCTCTCTGCGGTCTGTTATTTTTGACCTGAACGAGCAACTTTCTGTATTTACAGCAATTGAGATCGGCGGCGCTTTCGGCAATGATTTTCGTCTGATCGTAACCTCTTGCTTTGATCTTTCTTTTGTGGGCGGGAACAGAAGTGTAGTAATCAAAATGTATGTCTCCCCACTCGTTTTTTACAAGAATATTGATTACCGCTGCAAAAGATTTGTAGTAGTGCTTTTTCTTATGAAATTTAAAGTCCAGCATCATCTTTCTTTGTATTCCGCTGTGTTCAAAAGCAGATATACAAGTACATCCGTTTGGCAGACGCTGTATATACGGTTTCGGGTCAAACCGGAACGAGCATTCATCACAGACCGGCTTTTCGGGTTCTATAACCGCATTGCAGTAAGGGCAGCGATTCGGGAAAAGCATTGTCAGAAATCTCATTCTCAGAAGTCACCATCCTCGGTTAAAAATTCCTTTAACCCCGTAAAGCGAACGGTTTTCTTATAGTTATTGACCATAGTCATCATGGAATCTGACGAACCGATCAGGATTATCAGCTTTTTGGCACGAGTAACGCCCGTGTAGAGCAAGTTTCTGTACATCAGCTGTCTGGGGCTGTTATACATCGGTATAATGACCGCTTCAAACTCGTTGCCCTGGCTTTTGTGTATCGTACAGCAATAAGCAAGCTCCACATCCTGTATATCTTCATAGGTGTATTTGGCCGTCTTTGAATCGAAGTCTATCGTTATCTGCTTATTGCGTGTATCGATCGAGCTTAGTATGCCTATCTCCCCGTTGAATATGCCTTCGCCGCAGCTGCCGTCATCAGCCTCCCACGGAATACCGTAATTATTCTTGCACTGCATTACCTTGTCGCCGATACGCAGCAGCTTTTCTTTGAACGAGATCTGCATCTTTTCGGGGCTTGGCGGATTTATCGCCTGCTGCATCGCTTTGTTGATTTCCGCAGTCCCCAATTCTCCTATCTTGCTCGGCGACAATATCTGTATATCCTCCAGAGGTGAATAGCCGTACGATTTAGGCAGCCGCCTGATACAGAGATCTACTATCGTATTCATAATGGATTTTGAATTATTATTTCTCAGAAAGAAGAAGTCATTATTCTTAACGTCGATCACAGGCGGCTCTCCCCTGTTTATTCTGTGTGCGTTTGTAACTATCAGACTTCTCATCGACTGCCTGAATATCTCGTTGAGTATTACTGTGGGAATGATCTTTGATTCTATCATATCGCCGAGTACATTACCTGCGCCGACAGACGGAAGCTGGTTGTTGTCACCCACAAAAATAAGTCTGCACCCGAGAGGCACGGCTTTCAGCAAGCTTTCAAACAAGAGAGAATCCACCATTGATACCTCGTCAAGTATCAGCGTATCGCACCTGAGATTGTTCTGCTCGTTGCGTTTAAAGACAGGCTTATCGCCCTCTTTCCATTCGACTTCAAGCAGCCTGTGGATCGTCTTTGCTTCGCATTTCGTCACTACGGTCATTCTCTGAGCCGCGCGTCCCGTAGGCGCCGCAAGCAGGACTTTCTCGTTGTTTTTCTGCAAAATCTTGATGATCGCATTCAGAGTAGTTGTCTTTCCCGTTCCGGGTCCGCCGGTGAGTATAAGTATACCTTTAGTAAGCGCCTTGTGTATCGCTTCCTTCTGCAGGCGGGCATATCCGAATCCCACTTCGTACTCGATCTCACCGATACGATCGTCTATATCCTCGATCACGGACGGCGGATAACGCAGCAGCATTTTTATACGTGCAGCAATATAGTTTTCCGCCTGATAATACATCGGCAGGAATACATATTCCTTGTCATCATCTTTTGTACACTTATACACAGACTCATCGTCTGCCATCTTTTCGAGCACTTCCGACACATATTCCGGTTCTTCCTTTATGTATGCCGAACAGACGTCGATCAGTTTTTCTTCGGGTACGCATGTATAGCCGTTGCGTGTATTGTAGCTGATCGTATGCAGAATAGCGGCACGTGTACGCGGTTCTCTTACGTTGTCAATGTTCCCTGCCAGTGCGATCTCATTTGCGCGTGAAAATGCTATGCCTATCCCGTTCTCGCAAAGCATAAACGGGTTTTCTTCTATGATCTCCTTCGATTTTATACCGTACACGTTCCATATCCTGACAGCTTCCTGAGGGTTTATGTTGTACTGCTTAAGGAACACAAGCAGATCACGGAAGCCGTTTGCCTCTTTCATCTCCTCGTGTATCTTCATCGCTTTCGCCATGGTAATGCCTTTTACCTCTGTGAGTCTTTGCGGCTGCTTTTCTATTACATCGAAGGTTTTTTCTTTGAATAGTTCCACAATTTTTTGAGCCGTAAGCGGTCCGACGCCTTTAATTGATCGGCTTGACAGATAGTTGAGTATAGCGCTTGTTGTTTTCGGCTGACATCGCTCACAATCCGTTACGGCAAACTGTTCGCCGTACTTCTGGTGCTTTGTAAAATAACCTGTCAGCTTCAGTTCGTCGCCGATACCTACTCCGGGCATAGTCCCAACTGCCGTGATAAGATCATCTTCAACATCTAACCTGAGTACGGTATATCCGTTCTGACTGTTTGCATATACTATTGAATCGACAACGCCGTTTATCTCTCCGGAATTTTTTTCCATATTATCATATCCTCTTGAAGGTATAATTCTTTCGTAATCAGCAATACTATTATTGTCGCCTTTATCTTTGCGGCGAATATTCTATAAAAAAGGAAGCAAACGTTATGAGTAAACATTCAGAAACAGACGCAAATTTCAGCATCAAGTGTTCCGTAGACCAGTGTGAACACCACTGCGGCGAGAAGAACTACTGTTCGCTCAACTGTGTTACAATAGGCACTCACGAGGCAAACCCCACTCAGTGCCAGTGCGTTGACTGCGAATCCTTCACACTTAAGAACAGCACGCCGGGTCAGTACCGATAAAAACCATTGTTTTAAAAAAGTCGCAGACGGGTTATTGCAGTCCGTCTGCGACAGATTTTTTCTCCCATTTAAAAAAGTGTTCCTGCGGTAAATCAGAATATGTTTGATATATGGTATCAGCCCATATCGGATTCAAGAATCACATTATCAAAAATGTGGTTTCTTAAATCTTCATCAGAAATAAGCCAAAAGATTTTCCATAGACAGCCAACTCCATAATCAAATTGAAATAGCAGATGCGTTTTATTATCTATATAAGGGATATTTCCTCCCGTAGGATAACCGAACATTTTGTTTCCGGTGTATGAAAGGTAGTCAATATCATAATCCGGAGCAATTTCACTTAATTGATCATATTGATCGCAATCAAGCACATCTCCAAGGGGTTGATAATCTGTGGTGGAATCAAAAGTAACAGGGACTTCTTCAAAGGCTTCTGAAAAATATTTTGAATAATAAGGGATAGGCGGCGTAGTTCTCTTTAAGTT
>CADBRK010000164.1 GCA_902797065.1 uncultured Ruminococcus sp. | reverse complement strand
GTAAGAGCAGATTCTGCCTATTCATTACGAAAAAGAAAGGAAAAGGTAAAAGTATTTATGAGTAAAAAAGCGAGCAAGCTGTGGATCGTTATTCCATGCTATAACGAAGAAAATGTTCTCCCGATAACGTCGGAGCTTTTCCTCAACGAACTGAATGATCTTATCGGCAAGAAGAAGATCTCCGAAGACAGCCGTATTCTTTTTGTGAACGACGGCAGTAAAGACACAACATGGCAGATCATATGCGATCTTGCAAAATCAGATCCTCACTTTATCGGCATAAGCCAGAGCCGTAACAGAGGACATCAGAATGCCGTTCTTGCGGGGCTGATGGAAGCAAAGGACAAAGCGGACATCACTATATCTATCGACTGCGACGGTCAGGATGATATTACCGCCATGGAAGCTATGGTAGACGAATACCACAACGGCAGCGAAGTTGTTTACGGCGTTAGAAACAAAAGAAAGACAGATACGTTTTTCAAAAGATTTACCGCCGAGAGCTTTTACAAGCTGCTTAATTCCATGGGCGCAGAGGTAGTATTCAACCATGCGGACTACAGGCTTATTTCTGCGCGTGTTCTGAAAGAGTTTGCCGAGTTTAAGGAAGTCAACCTTTTCCTGCGAGGACTTATCCCGCTCGTAGGTTTCAAAAGCAGCTCGGTCTATTATGAGCGCCACGAAAGAATGGCAGGCGAATCGCATTATCCTCTCAGCAAAATGCTCGGTCTTGCATTCGACGGCATAACAAGTCTCAGCGTTCGCCCGATACAGATGATAACGATGTTCGGCTGCTTTGTGGCATTGATGAGCTTTATCGGTATTCTATGGGCTGTAATATCCGCTATAATGGGGCAGACGGTTCAGGGCTGGGCAAGCATGACGTGCATTGTTTGCTTCTTCA
Organism: uncultured Ruminococcus sp.; assembly: GCA_902797065.1. GTDB lineage: Bacteria > Bacillota > Clostridia > Oscillospirales > Acutalibacteraceae > RUG592. Next base: position 1,823 of record CADBRK010000164.1, on the reverse strand, counting down.
GCGGTATACAGCTTATTTCGCTGGGTATTATCGGTAATTATATCGGTAAGATGTACATGGAAGTGAAGCACCGTCCGAGATACATCATAAGCGAAAGGACTTGGGAGAAGAATGACGACTAAAAAACTAAAAAACGTCTTCGAGATCGTGTTTGCATCCTTTTTTCTCCTGATAATGTGCTATTCTGTTGCCGAATCGGCAAATGTTAACGCGATCTTTTTCCCGGTATTCCTCTTAACGATTTACGGCGCATATAAGCTTATAAATAAAAAGCGCATAAGAAACGACAGATATGACCGTAAATGGATCCGGGCATACCGTTTTATCTGGGTGATCGGCTTTATTCTTTTGTTTTGTTTTGCTTTCTTTCTTGAAGTGCAAACATCATGGGATTGGGGCTGGGTGGTTAATTCATCTGCGGAATATGTTTTAAACGGGAAAGAACCAAATACCGAGTATTTTGCGATGTATTCCAATAATCAGTTTATTACATCATGTGTAATAACGTTTTTCAGATTTATACACTTCGTAAACCCGAATGCTGATGCAGACGCGCTGAAGCATGCGTCCATGGTACTCAGCTGTATTCATATACAGGCAGCCGTAACATTTATTTATCTTACTGCAAAAGAAATATGGGATTTGAAAAAGGCTTTTTTAACCGGGGCATTAACTTTTGCGTACACGCCTTTGTTCCTTTATGCTCAGTTTGCGTATTCCGATACTTTTGCGATACCGTTTTCGGCGGCATTGTCTTACCTGTTCGTTCGTATGATAAAATCAGACTCTGTAAAGAAAAATATAGTTTACTGTGTCCTGATCGGGTTATGCGCCGGTATAGGCGGTAAATTGAAATTTATGGTTCTGATTATTCTTGTTGCCGGCTTGATGACTCTCTTTTTTACAAAGAAGGAACAGCAGACCAAAGACGAGAAGAAAAATGAAATCAGAAAAAAGCTGTTATATTCCGGGGTCTCTGTAATTGTATCTTTAGCGGTTTTCTTACTCTCTTCGTTGACGATAGACCCTGTGTTTAAATATGATGAAAGCATAAAGGATCGTTATGCTTTTCCTCCTCAGCAATGGATCATGATGATGCTTAATGAAACAGGAGGATACAATCGCGCTGATGTGCGTTATATAAGTAACTTTGAAACATACGAAGCGAAAAAAGCGGCGGCAAAGGAAGAAATAGAAAAACGTCTTGACAACATGGATACGGTGAAGCTCGTAAATCACATTCTCTCTACAAAAGTAAAGCGCACGTGGGCTAACCCGACACTTGCGGGCAGTGATTATGTGTGCCGAAATCCTTTGAATGAAGAAGGATTTATGGTTAATCTTTTTGGGTTATCCGGGAAAAACTATCCATTGTTTTATGCCTATATGGGTACGCTGCATTGTATGATAATGCTTGCGCTTATACTTTCGGCTGTCAAAATGACGTCCGATAATCTTTACAGCCCCGCAGTACTTATGACACAGCTTGCATTGTTTGGCATACTGCTGTTTTTATTGATATGGGAATGCAACAGCCGTTATCTTTATGTGTTTATTCCGCAGCTGCTTATCACTGCGTTGTATGGTATGAGCCGACCGGGAATTCGTTCTGCTATGGAAGAAATCAAGGAACGAAACAGCGGATATAAGAACAAAACAAAGTAAAGGATGATAACAGGAACTTGAACGCATATTTCATCGGCTGATTTTTTCTGTTCACCACTCTGAGTACCCGGCTTATTGTCGGGTACTTTTTAAAAAAGCGAGAGTATGTCAAAAAAAGGGGATAATACAATGATCAGAGAAATATATCCAAACGAACT
>CADBRK010000163.1 GCA_902797065.1 uncultured Ruminococcus sp. | reverse complement strand
GACAGCGACAAGCCTTCCGACAGCGACAAGCCTTCCGACAGCGACAAGCCTTCCGACAGCGATAAGCCGACAGATACAGACAAGCAAGATACTCCGGATAGTCCGGACACACCCGACACTCCTGACACTCCCGACAAACCCGTTAAGAAAATCTTGCTCGGCGATGTAAACGGCGACGGTAAGGTTACAGCAAAAGACAGCTTGCTTATCCAGAGATATACGGTCAATCTTGTACAGTTTGATGAAGAACAGCTTAAAGCCGGCGATGTTGACGGCAACGGCAAGGTTACCAATGCCGATGCACTGAATATACTCAGATATACGGTTAAGATCAAAGGAAAATACCCCATAGGCGAGTACGTATAATACTATCTCATCAATAACAAAAGGCAGATGGAGAATTTCTTCATCTGCCTTTTGCGTGTGTTGGTGAAAAAACTTTATTTCCTTTTTAGAAGCATGACAAACCTGTGCATTGGATATATTCCGATGCAAGCTTTAAAACTACATTTAGACGGAATTGTGAATGCGTACCGCCTGCCTGCCTTGATTAACATTTGCCTTTGTGATATAATATCATTACACACGACAAAGAATTCTGGCAGCACTGCGCCGTTTTGAATGAGGTAAATTATATGAACTGCTTTGAAGACTCATCTCCTATAATTATGGACTATCTTACATATATGAGCGTTATCAGGGGGAAATCACGGAATACCGTGAACGAATACTTTCTTGATCTCAGAACGTTTTTCAGGTATATCAAGAAAATCCGCAGATTGGTTCCTGCCGATGTAGATTTCGGCGAGATCACCGTAACCGATGTTGACCTTCCTTTGATAAAAACCGTGACTCTCGACGACGCATACAGCTTTATGCTGTTTCTGCAGTCGGAGAGACAGAATACCGCGCGCACAAGGGCGAGGAAAGTCTCGTCGCTGATGTCTTTTTTTGAGTATCTTACCAACCGTAAGATGATGCTGGATAAAAACCCGATCTCCGAGCTTGACGCGCCCAAATCGGGTAAGCGTCTGCCGATATATCTGAATCTCGAACAGTGCTATCAGCTTCTCAATGCCATAGACGGCGAGTACCGGGAGAGAGATTACTGTATACTTATCCTGTTCCTGAACTGCGGAATGCGTCTGTCGGAGCTTTGCTCGATCAACTACAACAGCATTTCGGGCAATAAGCTGAAGATCATAGGTAAAGGCAACAAGGAGCGCACAGTGTATCTCAATAATGCATGCCTCGACGCAGTAGAAGCATATATGAAGGTCAGACCCGCCGACGGATTGAAAGAAAAAGACAAATACGCTCTGTTCATCAGCCGCCGAAAGACCCGGTTGTCTAATAAATCGGTTCAGGCTCTTGTCAATAAATATATCGAAAAAGCAGGACTCGGGGGGCAGGGCTTCTCCGTGCATAAGCTTCGGCATACCGCCGCAACGCTGATGTACCAGTACGGCGGCGTTGATATTCGTGTTCTGCAGGAGATACTCGGGCACGAAAACCTGGGTACTACCGAAATTTATACTCATCTCTCGGACGTCCAGATGGAAAGCGCCGTAGAATCGAATCCACTCTCAAAAATGTCGCCTAAAAAACCCGATTCAAAAGAATAAACACACCCCGAAAGCATGTCTCGGACATCTGCTTTCGGGGTGTTTGTCTTTTTCATTTTGTTTTATTTGCTTTGACTGAGGTACTCCTCGAACTCTTTTGTGCGTGACCAGTATTTTATGCCCCAGTTCTCGAAATTCCACTCGTCCATATAGCCGTTGCATTCGTAGTCCACATACCAGATAAGACCGTCACGTACGACAAAATTTGTCGGGAAATAATCTATATTCAGCCCGGAAGCTTTTGCCTGTTCAGCCATCTGCCGAACCTGCGGCAGATACGGTTCTGTCGTGATACCGTCGCGTACATAATCAAATATGGTGCTGCCCTCGATGTATTCCTTTACTATGCGTTCGTTTTCGGTATCTACGGCAAGCATTTCGGGTATTCTGATACCTGCGCTTTTCAGACGTTCGTAGTCGTGCTTTTCGGCTTCGATCTTATTCCCGAAGGTGTAGTAGCTGCACGGTTCGTGGTGTATCTGCTTGAGCACGACAAGAGTTCCGTTATTCTCGGCAAGATACGAGTAACCGCCCTTACCGTGTCCGAGCAGTTTTATTATATTATACGATATGCCGCATACCGTCAGTTTATCGTCCATCGGTATTCCTCCTCTGATGACCGCAGGTTTTTTGCTGCGGGTTTTGCATTTCTGCCGTATCAATCGGTGAAGTTGGCTATCGCAGCGGCAAGTTCTTCGTCGGAGAAGCTTTCGGGCTGTTCTTCTTTTGTTTCTTCTGCGGCAGGTTTGTTAGTTTCGGGCGATTCTTTTTCGGGTGACTCCGCAGCGTGTTCGGATCGTTTGCCGCCGTCGGAAGGTTTGTTCGGTTCTGCAGGGTCAGACGATGAGGTATTCCCGGCTGCCGATGATTTCTGTGCAGGTGAGGACGGCTTTTTAGCTTTGACATTGGATTCAAGCTCCAACAAGGGGATAGGTATGTTTTTTAGTCTTATCACCGCAACGGCAACGAAGCCCGCAGTCAGAACAATGAATGCTGCGATAAGCGACGGGGTCAGCGCAGACAGGTCAAGCGATTTCTCTTCGGGGAAGGCTACGCTGTTGACTATCCCTTTGAGAAGGTCAAGCTCGGTTGCGGTAGGCTTGTCGTTAATGGAATTGATTGTGATCGAAAGATCCTGTTTGTTGTAAGTGGTAATGAATGATTCGGTAAAAATAGTGTTGCTGCCCTCGTTGCCTGTCTCCAGAATATCAATGAACTTATACTTTTCGCTTTCGTACACGGACGCACTCAGCACATCAGCGTTCTTTTGAATACTCTCGACAGCGGACTGCAGCTTCTTTTCTCCGGCTTTTGACATATTATCAAAGCCGAGCGAAGAATCGGACAGCTTTATCTCTATAGAAAATGTTTTATCCTTATCGTAAACGAGATAATAGTCGTTATTGTCTCTGATTACACTCATGGTTTGTATATAGTCGAATTCTCCTGCAGAAAACAGAGGGTCATTCTGTTTTATTCCTTTGGAGATGACGTTAAGATATGACGGTATCTCAAGGGACATTGAGATCTCGGGTATCTCGCAGGTCTGAGTATCGGACGGCGCCGCAAAAGCGCTTACCGACAAACAAACGGCGCAAATAAATATCATGCAAATAGTTCCGGTCAGTCGTTTTATAAACAATACAAAGCCCTCCCGACAGTATAAATCTTGTATTCTAATTATAGCGATATTTTGTCACGAATGCAAGTTAAAGAGTACAATTTCTGCGAAGTTCCGAAAAAAAGAATCCAAATGGTTAAAATAGTGTAAAATTCTATAGAATATATTTACTTATTTTTAAAAATATGGTAAAATAT
>CADBRK010000162.1 GCA_902797065.1 uncultured Ruminococcus sp. | reverse complement strand
TATTTTATTATCATATTCACCATTCCAAACTTTTTTTACTCTACTCTTCGCTGTACAGACATCCGCTGTCGGTATAGCCGTACTGCTGCAGAGACGGAGAGTATACATACCAGTATGAGCCGGAGAAGTCAAGCACATAGACCTCGTCTCCGCTGTACATCTCCCCGATGATCACGGATTCGTCTTTACTCGGTTCGCTCCTCAGCGCAAGATAGCCGCTGTCTACGGCAACATAATACACATAATACTCGCCCTGCGGGAACTCGCCGTAACCGATCACACGATCGTCGGAGGGCTTGCTGCTTTCTTCCTTGCGGCTCTCGGGTTTGCTTTCGGGCTTGCTCGTTTCACTCACTTGTTCTTCGGAAAGATTATACAGGCTCACATATCCGTATGTGCCGCCCTTGTCGCATATCAGCCAATAGCCGTTTGTTATCCTCGACATGACCGTCACGGGGTCGTTCCTGTTGAGCCTGAAAAGCTCCATCGAACAATAAGAGTCATTATATACGGGTGTGTTGTCTTCTCTGACATAATACACCTCACCCTTTGTCACCTCGTTATACTCGGTCGTGAGGAAATACCCGTTTATATATCCGAACCCCTCCGCAAGAAGATCGCTGTAGACAAATCTGTAATCCGTAACGCCCTTGCTGATGCCGTACACCTTATCACCGCTTTTAAGCTGCGCAAGCTCCCGAGTTCCGTTCTCCACCTTATAGACCGGTACGGTTTCGGCACCCGTCACATAAAACACCTGATATGCAGACGTATCGAAAGACGAGCCGTCAGGTTCGTTATTCTCCTGTATATCCTCCTTGGATGAGGTTTCCTTCGGTGTGTCAGTATTTTCGGATCTTTTCGAAGACGACGATACGCTCTGCGACGAAGGTTTTTTATTTTCAAATTGAGAAGATATTTTGTTTACATCGAGCTTGCACCCTGCCGTACAGATAAAAATCATACCGATAACAAGCGAAAAAACAACGTATTTCTTCAAAGCCTGCACCTCCCACATTATAATACAGTAGAATAATACACCGCACAGCAAAATTTGTCAATTAACACAATGTAAATATTGGCTGTCACTGTCTTTCACGATAACTATTCGCCGCTTCATCAAGCGCATGCATGAGCAGCTTTTCGTCATCGGTATTTTCGTATTCCTTGGGATATATCACGCACAGCGCAGTATTCTCCCACGCGCCGTCTGCCATATCGAAACCGTACATATAAACAAGCTGATCGTCATAATAAGGGATCTTTGCACGGAACTTAAATATTCCTTTGAGTGACTCGCAGAATACCGCATCGGCGATCGTACCGTCCTGTTTGAAACTCTCGCAGGCTTCATAAGCCGCATCATCACACATTATGCTGATACTCGGCGTAGTCGCTTCGTCAATATCATCGTATTCAGGGTCACAGCCGGGCGCATAGACCTCAACTATCGGTACTTCCATTGCGTGTGATTCCACATGAACAAAGCTGTCGTTTACTTTAAACGAAACCGTCACACCGTCAAACTCGTCTTCTGCGATATGTGATGTCGGTGCAAGGACGATCTTGCTGTTGTGGTTGTTCTGGATTGTCATTGTTAATCTCTCCTTAATTCATTTCTTCATTTCATACTGCAATTAACGCCGCATTGCCGGGCGTGTCGGGAAATAAAAAACAACAAGCGGGCTGCTGTTCAATACAGTATGCCGTCGTAATACTGCAATATCAGGAAAGTCACTTCGCTGTAATTGGGAGTAGCGTCATAGAAGCTCAGATATGTGTCGGTTATCGTGTCGCTTATCTCCTCTACTACCTCGTCTTTGACAATAGGCTTTTTCTTTTCGATCTCTTTGATCGTTTCGCTGTCATAGCAGTAATTGTCAAACCTGACAATATCGGGTATCTGCTTCTGCTTGAAATACGTTTCGTCATCTACTCTTGCGTAGTAGTCGTTGTCGATATAGTAAATAACGCCGAGATAGCCCGAATACTTCACATAATCGCAGTCACTGCGTGTACACGCAAGAAAAGAGAAGAAATTCGCCTCGTCCTCAAACATATAGCCTTTCAGGTGTGACAGCTCGTGCGCTGTGGTACTCGGATAATACGAAGACGAAAGATACCTGCTGTAATTCGCCTCCATAGTAAACGGGAAGTACACACCGATAATATCCGACTGGTACATAAAGTATGACCCAAGTATTCCCTTTGGCGGCGGATAATACCCTTTGAACCGGGGGAAGTCGTCCGACAGAGTATGCATGGCTTTGCGCACCTCTGCGTCTGCGTCTCCGTCAAAGACAATAATGCCGTTCTCGTCACGCTCCATCTTTTCGGCAAGAGGGGTACATTCGTCGATAATATGATCTCTCACAATGAGTATCTGCTCGGTGGTGTATGTTTTTTCTCTGTGACCGTTTATATCAAGCTTTGAGCAGCTGTACGGTATATTGCAGTTGAGCGTCATTATAAGAACCACCGTAAGGGCAGTTACCACAACATATTTCAGATACTTAACGGCAAAAGCGGTGAATTTTTCGTTTTTCCTCAGGATCAGGAGTACCGCCGAAAAAATGACGGCAAAAAGCAGCAGAATTATAGCAGCGGCGATAAGGATCTCACCCACTGAAAAAGGGAACAGCCCCGTGAGCCTGCCGTATGTTTCGGACCATATGCCGAATATGTGATCCGTGTAAAAATCAGAGAAGCTGCTGTTTTTGGCAAGCACATTCAGAATAACGATCACTGCGGTGTATATCGCCGTAAACACAAGGATTTTCTTCGGTCTGCGTTTTGGTCTGACGTTATTCTCCGAAGCCGTCTCGTCAATAACAGTTTTTTCTTTAACAGCCTGCATGTTTATCACCTATCAGTATTTTTGATAGACGGAGCTTGACCTGATATGCTCAATATCCGTCTTTATCTGTTCGGAAAGCTCTTCCAGACTTTCAAACTTCTTTTCGTCACGGACGAACTCAAGCAGCTGAGTACGCACACGCTTACCGTAAAGATCGCCGTAGAACCTGCCGAGGATATGAGTCTCTATATTTTTGTTTACTCCGCCAACGGTAGGCCGTACTCCGACATTTGTTATGCTCTCGTACCGCTTGCCGTCAATATATACATACGAGGCGTACACACCGAAACGGGGAGTCACGAACCCTTCGGGAAGATTCTGGTTGATTGTCGGAACGCCTACCGTCCTGCCGTTGTGTTTGCCTTCGGTTATCACCTGCACCACCGAGAACGGTCTGCCGAGAAGCCTGTTTGCCGTGAGAACGTCGCCCTGTTCGATCATATCTCTGATACGTCCCGAGCTTACTGCTCTGTCGCCGTAACACACGGGCGATGAAACATAAGCCTCTATGCCGTACTTACGGCATAATTCCGCCAGAATATCGCTCGTGCCCGCCGCATTCCTGCCGAAATGGAAATTAAACCCGCAGAACACCGCCCGAACGCCGATCTTGTCTATAAGTATGTCCTTGATAAAATCCTCGGGAGAGATATTCCTCACCGATGAAAAATCCACCGAAAAGCATTTCTCCACGCCGAGACGTTCAAGAATATCCATTTTGTCATCTCTGCCGAGCAGACTTCTCCTCGGAGTTTTGCCGAGCAAAGCCGCAGGCGACACGTCGAAAGTAAAGACGGCTGCCGTAACCGAGTGTTCCTTTGAGTAGCCGCACATGGAATTGATTATCCGCTGATGACCTATATGTATACCGTCAAAGCAGCCCAGCGCAATACAGCACGGAGTAGCCGATCTAATATCACTGTAAATCTGCATAATATCCTCTTATCATAAAAATTTCAATATCATTGTACAATATTTTCAGAGATTATTCAAGAGGGCAGAAACGTTTGCATGCAGGTAATTGGTGCATAATTGTTAAACAAGGAGCAAGCGACGTTTGTTATTAAAATATTCATACATTTTTTCTTCCGTCTGATATAATGTATACGGATCAATAATATAGGGGGCATACAAAAATGTTAAAGAGAATTATCGCCGCTGCCGCGTTATCGCTGCTGCTTGTTTTATGCGGCTGTGACAAACCTCAGACAGCGGAGGAAGCTTCTTCCGCCATACAGTCGGAAAAGACAGAGTACACCGCAGACGAGATACGAGCGTATATAACGGGCGAATGGGGCAGGCTCGAAAAGGTCATGCATTACTTCTATAATGACGGAAGCTGCGTTATCGGAGGTATGCAGGGTACTTACAAAATCGACGACGACAGGAATCTGGTTCTTACCACAATGAGCGGTTCCGTCACTGTATACGACTGGGCAAGCTCGTTCACAAAAACCGACAGCCCCGATTACTGGTATCTTGACGGAGATATAATCACGATAAACGGCAATCAGTTCACCAAGATCTCGGATATTATCGAAACGCCGTGAGCGGAGTACGGTAAATAATCTTTACTATAGATTATCAATAGAATTATTAAATTTCTTTTGACTTTTACGGTAAAATATGATAGAATCTACTTGTAAATACATATATAAGGAGATGTCCGTAATGGATTGCATTTTTTGCGAAATTATAAAAGGCAATATTCCCTCTACAAAGGTTTACGAAGACGAATTCGTGACCGCATTCAACGATCTCAATCCTCAGATGCCCGTTCATGTGCTTATCGTTCCGAAAAAGCATATCGCGTCGGCTTATGATATTGAAGAAAGCGACGCCGAACTCATCGGCAGAGTGTTCCTTGCGGCAAAGGCTATCGCCGCAAAGCTCGGCCTTGAAAACGGCTTCAGGATCATCAACAACTGCGGAGAAGACGCAGGACAGACAGTCAAGCACCTGCATTTCCACATGCTCGCCGGCAAGACAATGGGCGAAAAGATCATCTGAAAGCTGAAACGAAGAATAAAAAATTTTTTGAGGTAGATATTATGAATTCATACAGAATGACTATTGCGGGACTTGAACGTGATCTCCCGATATGCTCCGTAAGCGATACGCTTGATATTGCTGCGTTTGTAATGTTCGGCGACATTGAGATAACCGAGGCTGTTTCTGCGGCACTGCTAAAAAAATGCCCCGAACATGACATTGTTGTTACCGCAGAGGCAAAGGGCATTCCGCTTTGCTATGAGATGGCAAGGCAGGGCTGCCGTGATTACGAGATCGCGCGCAAATCGATCAAAACATACGACAGAGACCCTATATCTTTCGAGGTCAAGTCTATTACAACGAACGCAGTGCAGAGATTGTATCTTGCAAAAGAAAGAGCCGAAAGACTTAAGGGCAAAAGAGTTCTTATCGTTGACGATGTTATAAGCACGGGAGCGTCTTTGTACGTTCTGGAAGAGCTTGTGAAGCAGGCAGGAGGAATTATAGTCGGCAAAGCGGCTGTCCTTGCAGAGGGCGACGCCGCACAGCGCAACGATATTATATATCTTGAACAGCTTCCTCTGTTCCCAAAATAATATCAATAGACAGGAGTAATGCAAGTGAAAAGGCCGTTTGCGTGTGTAGGTTTCAGCATGATTCTTTCACTTGTGTTCGCAGCAGCATTCCACACTGCGGCACCGTACTGTGCTGCGGTGTGTTTTGTTTTGTTTGTTGTATCCGTCGCTGTCAAAAAAGCGTCGCACCGAAAAACAGACGTCTTTGCTTTGTGCTGCATTACCGCATGCATCTCAATGCTGTACTACACTGCCGTTGTAAATTACTATGTCGTTCCTCTGACGCAGGAGTACGACGGCGTACAGACAGATTTTTCGGGTACGCTGATAACCGAGCCTTACACCTCGGGGAGTACAACAAGCTTTACCGTTATGACCGACGAGATAAACGGCGAAAAGAAAAGGCTCAAGCTTCGTATTTCGACATCACAGGCAGAGAGCGCGCATATCTATGATAAAATAGAGGGAACGGCGACTCTCTCATCTCTGTTTGAATACGGCTACGGATATTCCTCGTACTACGGGGCAAGAAGTATTTTTCTGAGCGCATATATCAATCCGTACTTCGGCAGCGAGTACCGGATAATACATAACGATCACCGTCCGTTTTACTCGGTGTTCTCCGACATAAGGAAAACGTCGTCGGACTGCTTTCATCGTTACCTTGCTTATGACGAAGCGTCCGTATGCACAGCCGTTGTAACGGGCGACAAGCAGTACCTTAGCGATGATGTGTATGATAACTTCCGAAGGCTCGGTATCTCTCATATCCTTGTTGTGTCGGGAATGCACCTTTCCGTAATTGCGGGGGCTGCAGGTATTGTCATAAAAAAAAAAAAAAAAAACAGAAAGCTTTCGTCTTTACTTGAAACACTCTGCATATGGACATTCGCCCTGATAACAGGTATGGGCTTCTCCGTGATAAGAGCTGCGATCATGCTTACGATCTCTGCGCTTGCATGGTGTATGTATGACAAATCGGACGGACTCGACTCTCTGGGCGTAGCAGGAATAATACTGTGCCTGAAACCGCTCAACATAGGCGATATAGGTTTGCTGTGGTCATTTGCCTGCACGTTCTCGATACTCGTCTTTGAAGCGCCTTTGGAAAAATATCTTCGCAAAGCGCTGAAAGTACAGAACAGGAAGAGTATATTTATACCGGGGATAAGCGTTTCGCTGTCTGCTGCGATAGGCTCTCTGCCCTTTCTGATATTCTATGTCGGAGCAGTTTCGCCGTATATGATAATAATAAACATACTGATCGTACCGTTCACGGGTATAATGATAATATCGGCATTGGAAGGTGCGTTACTCTCGCTTGCGCACCTTGCGTTTGCGGCAAAGCCGTTCCTGCTGATCTCGGGGCTTACCGCAAAGCTGTTTATAAATATGGCGGAATGGTTTGCATCGCTGCCGTTCTCCAACCTCAAAACGGACAATACCAGAGTTTATATATGGTTCTTCCTGAGCGTGGTTATTGCGGCGGCGTTTTATAATATGAACAGGAAAAGCGCAGTATATGCCGTTCTTATCTCTGCGCTCACGCTTGCGGGTATATATGCAGCAGATACGGTCATGTCATACGATATGGTCACGCTGTCGGTGCTTGACGCAGGAAACGGTATGGCGGTGACCGTAAAGCAGCAGAGCGATGTTTTCCTGCTGCGTGCCGACGGTGAAAAATATCAATATCAACAGATCAAAAACGAACTGAGTGACTTTGAGAATATTACCTGCCTGTTTGATACGAATTATTCAAAATACGATGAATACACATACTACCGCAGGATACTGAGAGACAGCCCTGCCGAAAAGATAGTTGTCAGCACGCAATACAAACAGCAGAACACCTATGCTTTTCCACATTCTCTCGGAGCGGAAGTAATATATACCGACGCAGATATTACCGATCTTGAAGTCGCAGACCCGGTAACCGTTACGCTGATAAGAACAGCAAAAGGCGTATGGCAGAATGTGCGGATATATGACAAAAATATTCTGATATGCCCGAACGGCGGAGATTACGATCTTCTCCCCTATCAGTACAAGAATTTCGATTATGTTGTGATGAGCGAAATGCCCGCAAATATGAGGTTTACGGGGAATCAGTGCGTTGCGGTATCCGCATACGGCGGCGAATGCGAGAAGCTTACGGCAAATATCGGCAATATCGGGGCAATATACACAACGAACGGTCAGGGCAGACTTGATCTTAAATACGACGGTCACGGAAAAATAAATGTCGGCAGAGAATACACGGGAGGAGTGAAGCGATATGCCTCAGGTGAATGAGCAGGAATTCAAAAAAATACTCTCGTCGGGTGAATACGGAAATTTATTCTACATATGCGGAAGCGAAAAAATGCTCGTTTCTCATTATACAAATAGACTCATTGAAAAAACCGCAGGCAAAAAGCCTTCGGATTTCAATTTTCATATTTTTACCGACGATTTTGATATTAACGAATTTGCGTCCGCACTGCAAACGATACCGTTCACAAGCGAATACAACGTAACTGTAGTGAGAGATCTGAATTTCTCGGACTTTTCATCGTCGGACGGCGACAAGATACTCGAGCTTGTCAAGAATGTATCGGACGACAGTATAGTAATATTTACATACCCGACGTCAATACAAAAGGCGCGCTCGTCGCTTACGGGCAAAGAAAAAAAGCTTGCGGAACTGGCGATTCAGAAGGGATTTCTGCTGGAGCTTAATAAGCTTACAGCCGCTGCGCTGCAAAAGAAGCTTATCTCATGGGCAGGAAAACGGAACATTACTCTTTCACCGAAGAACGCAGAGCTTATCATAAATTACAGCGGCACAGACCTTAATCTGCTGAAAAACGAGCTTGAAAAGCTTTGCGAATATGTAGGCATTGGCGGCGAGATAACCGAAAACGAGATAGATATGCTCGTGACAAAGAATATCGAAGCGGGAATTTACGATCTCTCGAGGGCTGTTCTGAGCGGCGACGCAGCCAAAGCATTTAAGATAGTCGATAGACTGATCTACCAAAAAGAAGAGATCATTTCGATACTTGCGGTGCTGTCAAGCTCTTATATCAATATGTACAGAGCAAGGATCGCATTAAAGTGCGGGCATCCCGTAAGCGATCTGATGAAGCTTTTCCCTGGCGCATATAAAAACGCAAGGGCGCTCGGCTTTATAGAGCGTGACTGCCGCAGAGTAAACACAGCGATACTGAGAAAAAGCCTTGACGCTATAGCGCAGACAGATATTGCGCTGAAAAGCACCAGGGCAGACGACAGGATCCAGCTTGAACGTCTTATAGTAAAGCTGATGATGATCGTGAGCGAGGGCTGATATGATAAAAATTAAAGAAGCGATAATCGTCGAAGGAAGATACGACAGGATCAAGCTTGGCGGATTGTTTGACACGGCAATTATAGAAACGGGCGGTTTCAGGATCTTCAAGGACGACGAAAAGAAGAATATCATCAGACAGCTTGCAAAAAAGCGAGGCATTATAATCCTCACCGACAGCGACGGCGCAGGATTCGTTATACGCAGTCACATCAAGAGTATCACAGGAGACAATGCAAATATAAAGCAGGCGTTTATCCCCGATATAGAAGGAAAGGAAAAACGCAAGACACACCCGTCAAAGGAAGGACTGCTCGGCGTTGAGGGCATGACGGACGAAATAATCGTCAATGCCGTTCTTGCAAGCGGCGCAGCCGTACTCGGGCAGGAGAACAAC